>CBFGQV010000071.1:0-10084 GCA_965651045.1 uncultured bacterium | reverse complement strand
TTTCCGCTTTCCGCTTTCCGCTTTCCGCTTTCCGCTTTCCGCTTTCCGCTTTCCGGTCATCGGTACGCATGGTGCCGCCTTGCACAAGGCACTAAGCGTGAAACATACGGTCGCATTATACGCGTGCCTCTTGCTTCTGGTCAAGTAGGCTGGCACGGACGGATAGAGGCTCGGCTCACTACCTACTGACCGGACGGCACCCTATCGCTCCTCTATCCACCAGCGCAGTACCCGCTCGACGCCGGTGGACGCATCGGCCACCACGGCCGCGAGCATGTCGCGCCCGATCGTGATCCGCCGAAGGTCGCCAGCCAAGCGCACCTCGCCGAGAAATGCGCCGCTGGCCGCGAACACGTCGAAGACCGTGACCCCCGGCCCGCCCCGCGCCGTACGGACCCAGAGCCGCGCCCGCCCGTCGTAGGCGACCCCGTCCACCAGGAAATGCGGCCGTAGCGGATCGACGTCGGGCGGGCCCGCCCCCGCCTCGGGGTTGTCGGCCCGCCCGGCCGGCCCCCGCGCGAGCTGCCTTCGAAGCTCCTCGATCTCGTCGGCCGTGCGTTCCGTGCGCGGCACGTCGCGCGCGATCGTGTGCAGCTCCGTGCCGTCGGGTGCCAGAACCAGGAAGCGGTAGTGCCAGGGACTTCCCACGGCGACGCGCCCATCGGGGCCGACGGCGCTGGCGAAGAGTCCGAGCGCGGCCGGGCGCCCCTCCGCGTCCAGCACGCGCTCGGCCGTGGTCGGGAGCGGCGTATGAGCCGCCCCGGTGTCGGCGCCCGCGACGTCGATCGCGCTCACCCCCGCCGACATCGTCGTCCAGTCGGCGACCTGCCAGGCGGCCCACCGTCCGTTCGGCGCGCCCGTGAGCCGCGAGGTGGTGCTGGCCACGGGAATCGTTTCCTGAAGCGCACCGTCGGCGGCGAACACACCCACGTGCGTCCAGCGGAAATCGGCGAGCAACAAGCGGCCGTCCTCCAGCGCCGCGACGCCGCCCGGCATGCCGAACTCGCCGGGCCCGCGCCCGCTTCGACCGAACGCCGCCCTGGGCGAGCCGTCGGGCTCGAAGATGCGCACGTGCGGCGGGTCGCGGTCGGTGACCACAACCGCACCGTCCGGCGCCAGCGCGAGCCCCTGGATCGCGCCGAACGCCGTCGGCCCATCGCACGTGAGACAGCCCACAGCCGGCTCGATCGGCACGAGCTCGGGGACCTGCCGCGCAGGTGCCGACGACGGCGCGAGCGCGCCCATCAGCCCCGCGATCAACCACCGACGCATCTCCATCACCACACCTCACCTCCCTGCACTCGGGGGATTCCCCGGTTGAGATGCGAACCGTCGGGTCGCGCGTTGCTCGCCATCGACCCGGATGGCGACCGGCGTGCACCCAGGCACGACACGCGGGTACCGGATGACACCCAGACAATCGTCTCAGACAGGGAGGGCTTCATGAACACGTTCGACGGCAAGGTCGCGATCGTCACCGGAGGCGGATCGGGACTCGGCGAGGCCATCGGCAAGGACCTCGCGGCGCGCGGCGCGCGCGTCGTGGTGACCGACATCAACCTCGAGGCCGCCCAGCGCGTCGCCGCCGAGATCGACGAGGCGGGCGGCACCGCGCGCGCGTTCAAGCAGGACACGGCGAACGCCGAAGACTCCGAGGCCGTCGTCCGTTTCGCGGTGGATCAGTTCGGCGCCCTGCACTACGCGGTCAACAACGCGGGCATCGGCGGCGCCCAGGCGCCCGCCGGCGAGGTCGATCTCGAAGACTGGAACCGCGTGATCGACATCAACCTGAACGGCGTGCTCTACGGCATGCGCTACCAGATTCCCGCCATGCTCGACGCCGGCGCCGAGCGGTGCGCCATTGTCAACATGGCGTCGATCCACGGCATGGTCGCGGCCATCGGCAACGGGGCCTACACGGCTGCCAAGCACGGGGTGGTCGGACTCACGAAGAACGCCGCCGCCGAGTACGGCCCCAGGGGCCTTCGAATCAACTGCGTCGGGCCCGCCTACATCGACACGCCGCTGCTCGCCAACCTGCCGGAAGACGTCCGCTCGCAGCTCGTCGCGCGCCACCCGCTGGGTCGCCTCGGCCGCCCCGACGAAGTCGCGCCGCTCGTGCGGTTCCTGCTCTCCGACGAGGCGTCGTTCATGACGGGCGGGTATTACCTGGTCGACGGAGGGTACACATCGGTGTGAGGCTGGATTGACTTTGGAACTGCATCTGGTGAATTTGGTTCATGACACCGAACGTCCGTGAACCCATCCAGGTCTACCTGACGGAAGCCGAGCGTGCCCGTCTGGACGCGTCCGCGGGGGCGTTGGGTGTGTCGCGCTCGGAGGTCCTGCGGCGCGGCATCGACGCCCTTCAAAGGCCTCTGACAGGAGCGGACGTGCCCGATGCGCTGACGCCCCTCGTCGACCGGAAGCTCCTCACGCCGGCGAGGTCGTCGGTCCGCGCCGTGCCCGCGTCGCTCCCGGTGGCCCCTCTCGCCGAGGTACTCGCGGGGCTCGAGCTCGACCGGTCCGACCGTTGATCTACCTGGACACCTCGGTCGCACTGGCCTGGTTGCTCGCCGAGGATCGCCGCCCGCCTGAAGACCTGTGGCGCGAATCGCTCGTCTCGAGCCGGCTGCTCGAGGTGGAACTCTGGGTGCGGGTGCACGGCCTCGGACTCACGGCCTCGCATGGAGACGCGGCAAGGTCGGTCCTGTCCCAGGTCGCCTTCCTGGAGCTGGAGCCCGAGGTGCTCGAGCGGGCCCTGGCCCCCTTCCCCGTGGCGGTGCGCACGCTCGACGCCCTGCACCTGGCGTCGCTCAGCTTCCTCGCTCTCCAGGGTGAGCCCCTCGAGCTGGCGACCTACGACCGCCGCATGACCGACGCGGCGCGGGCCATGGGGATTTCCGTGCGGGCGCTCTGAGGGCTACCGAATTCCGCGCAGAATCGACGCCGTCGCCACCACCTGCCCCGCGTGGCGCCGCGCGTGCTCGGCGGCATGGAAGAGCAGCCCCCGCACGTTGCTGGGCAGTGCCGCCCGGCCGACGGCACGGGCGTCGTCGAGGGTCGCAGGGTCGGTCGCGCGATAGGCGTCCAGCGCACGGTCTCGGGCCTCGCGCACGCGCGCCAGGAGCGCGTCGAGAGCCACAGGGGGATCCCCCGGCAGCTTCTCGAGGGCGATCGCCGCGAGTTGCTCGCGCGTGAGCGCCTCACCCCGCGCGTAGGCGAGCAGCCGTTCGGTGCTGCCGGGCACGTGCTTCAGATGGAACCCGATCGAGGCTGCGCCGCCCGGAGTGCGCCAGAGCAGGCCGTCGTCGAGCCCCTCCACGGCGCGTTCGATGTCTTCGACCGCGTCGATCAGGCAGTGGGCCGCGGGCATCAGCTCCGGCGGCACACCCTCGACGGGTCCGCGCAGCCACGCCTCAGGCATCGGGCGTCTCCGCGCGCGCGAGTTCGTAGCAGCAGGCGTCGTCGCCAGCCGGTATGTAGCTCACCCGCTTGAGACGGGCACCCATCACCTCGCGCACGAAGGCGAGTTCGGCTCGGCACGGTGCGCGCGTCACGTCGACCAGACTCCGCACGGGGCAGTGGCAGAGTCGGAGCCGCTCGTTGCCGACCTCGTCGGTCACCGCCTCGGCCATGAAGCCTTCGGCCGAGAGCACGCGCGCGACCTCGTCGAGCCGCGCCTCGTCGCCGAGCCCGGCCAGGCGCTCGCGCACCTCGGCGAGGCGGGCCTGCATGCGCTCGTCGAAGAACGCCCGGACCAGCCCGTCTTCGCCGCGACCCTCGAGAAAGCGGGTGAACTCCTCGAGCAACGCGCCTTCCTGGTTCGGAAAGAACGCGTCGGCGGCCTCGGCGAGCCCGTAGACGATCTCCGGCCGGCCGGGTCCCTTGCGGCGACGGCCGCGGCGCTCGACCAGCCCCTCGGCGCCGAGCGCCCTCAGGTGGGTGCGGATCGTCTCGACGCTGAGCCCGAGCGTCTCGCCCATCTCGGGAATCGTCGCCGTGCCGCGCCGCTTGAGATGTTCGAGAATGCGGCCCTGACTCTCGCCGATTCTTGTGGAGACCATCAAGGGGGATTCCATGGAGGATAGAGGCTGCCTCGCGAAAGCTCAGGCACCCGGACATACGTTGTCAAGATTGATCACATGACAACCGCCGCCCGTCGGCCTCCCTTGCCCGCTTCGTCGGTTCGCGCATTATCAGGTATGCCCCCTTCACGAGACCACCGATCCGGAACGGTCACCTCGACCGGCTGGCGCTTCACGGGCGACCGCGCCGAAGAAATCGTCCGGCGCATGGGCGTGACGGATGTCGAGCGGCTCGACGTCGAAGAGAACGCCGAGGGGCTCTACTGTCTGGATTGCTCCCTTCCCGCCACCGTGGCCGGTCGTCCGTCGGTCGAACACATTCTGGGCGCGATCACCGACGAGGTGCGCCAGAGCTGGATCGATTGCCCGCAGTTCACGCGCGACCGGGCCGTGGAGCGCCCGCCCGACCGCTACGGGGGCCTCCAGTACGAATTCCTTGCCGAGGTCGGCAAGGCGTGGGTCGGAGAGGTGCTCTGGCGCAGCGTGCATCCGATGGCCAAGGGCGCGGCGATCACGACCTGGGTCCTGCTCGAGGAACGCCCCGCCTACACCCGGCTCGCCGTACGGGTCTCCGCCGATCAGGGGCGGAAGAGCGTGCGCGGATACATCGGCGCAGGGCAGGCGCAACCGCCGTTCCTGCACGCCCTCCGGGCTACGTTCACGCCGACCTGGCTCGGCGGCCCGTTGAAGTTCCACACGCTGGCGCGACGCGATATCGACGACTTCGTGGCGAGCGTGCTGGCGTCGCCCACGCGCGATCACCCGGTGGCCGTGCTCGCGCCGCTCGAGGAGGGCGGCTACACCGTCGACCCCGCGGACCTGACCTGGGACCTGCTGGGCCGGGCGAAGCTCTACGTTCTGAGCGAGCACGACGTGAGCTTCGCGCTGAGCGACGCGGTCGGCGACCGACGCATGTCGTGCTACTGGGGCGCGGCGCGGGCGTACATGCCCGGTTGGACGCGCCACGACGACCCGCTCGACCACCCGCTCCTGGTGCGCGACCGCCTCGAAGACCCGCTGCAACGGGCGACGTGGACCGGCGAGCTCGGCGTCGCCATGTGCGACCGCGTCTCGCTACCGCCGGGGCTCGAGGCCCGCCGTCCGTCTTCGCCCGAGCCGGTCGAAGATCGTGGGGATCTCCGCGAAGCGGCGACCGCCGCCCCGACTCCGCCGGGCGCGGAGGACGAGGCCGGCATGGCACCCCGGGAGAGTCCTGGCGAGAACGACGAGGCCGAGCCGCGTGTCATGCCCCAAGCCGGACCGCCTCCACACGAGACCGCGCTGGCGAACCGCATCTTCGAACAATTCGAGCCGCTCGCCGCGCTTCCCGCCAAGGTGACGGCCCTCGCGGAGCTCGTGCACGAGCTGCTGGCCACGAGCCGACACCTGGCCGACGAGGTCGAACGACTACGCACGATTTCGGCCGTGCGGTCGTCGAGCACGAACGCGATCGAACGCCGCCTCGGCCGACTCGAGGCGCTGCTCGAAGAGGCCTTTCCCGATGGCCGCGGCTGGGCCCACGACGCAACCCGCGACGCCGACCTTGCCGAGGCCGACGGCTCGGACGAGTTCCAGGAACGCGACGACGAGGGCCGGCTCACGGTGGCCGACGTCGTGCGCGACATGGCGGGCACGCACGACGACGCCCTGCTCTTCCTGGATTCCGCCCATGCCTCGGCCGCCGAGAGCCCCTACGAAGACCCCGAACGCGTGCGCGCCGTGCTCGAGGCGATGGCACGCGTCGCGCGACGCCGCCGCGACGGCGCGCTCGGCACCTCGCTTCGTGACGCCTTCAGCGATCTGGGTATCGACTACCGTGGCGCGATCGCACGGTCGACGCCCGAGCGGCTCCGGCAGCAGTACCGGTTCCGCATTCCAGACGGCGACGTCGTCGAGGCGGTGGAGCACATCGCGCTGGGCAACACCTACGACCCACGTCGGTGCGTACGGATCTATTTCTCGTCGCGCGTGCCCGGCGAAGCGCGCTTCGTCGTGGGCCACGTCGGGCGCCACTTCGAAGTCATCACGTCGACGTAGCCGGCCGGTCCTGCGCCGAGTCGTCGAGCGCCGCCGCGCGAGCGAGGAACTCCGGGGTGAGCATTCCCGCGAATCCCCAGTTGTCGGGCTCGACTTCGTCGATGATGACCTGCGTGTACTCCGGAGCCTTGCCGAGCACCTCCTGCAGGGTCCGGGTGATTTCCGCGACGACGCGGGCCTTCTGTTCGCGGGTCACGCCATCTCGCGTGATCCGCACGTTCACGTAGGGCATCGATTCGTTTCCCTTGCTCGTTCGTGTGGTGGTTACCAGGGTTCTCGCTGGAGTGCGAGGGCCAGATGGCGAAGCCCGGCATGGACCGCTTTCGCCTCGGCCGGTTCGAGGATTGCGAGAACCTGCCGCGCATCTTCGAACCGGTCCTGCACCACCGGGTCGACTCGCGTGACGCCGGCGGGGGTGAGGCGGACGAGGGTGCCGCGCCGATCGTCCGGGTCTGCGACCCGCTCGACCAGCCCGGCCTCTTCCAGTCGATCGATGCGGTGGGTCATGGCCCCGGACGACAGGAGCATCTCGCGAATCAGGCGCTTGGGCGGCAGGCCGCTGGGGTCGTTCCGGCGCAAGGTGGCGAGCACGTCGAATTCCCAGACCGCCAGGCCATGCGCCTCGACCACCCCCGCCAACCGATCGTGCAGAAGCGCCGCCACGCGGAGAATGCGTGCGACGAGCTCCATGGGCGCCGCGTCGAGGTCGGGGCGTGCGTCGCTCCACTGGGCCACCAGATGGTCGGCGAAGTCGCGGGTCACAGCTCCACCGCCGTGCCCGTCACCGTGATGCCGCATTCGGCAGGCACGCCGACCTCGATGCGACTGGGGCGCCCCATCGTGACGCCTTGATGGATCACGAACGACGCGGGCGCGTCGATCAGCCCCGCGTCGCGCAGGTACCCGCCGAGGGCCGCGGCCGCGGCGCCGGTCGCGGGGTCCTCCACCACGCCGCCGACGGGAAAGGGGTCGCGCGCGTGGAAGGTGCGCTCGCCTTCCCGCCAGACGAGTTGGAGGGTCGTGAGGTCGGCGTCGAGCATGAGCGCCTTCAACGACGCGAAATCGTAGTCCAACGCGTCGAGCGTGGCGCGGTCCGAGACGGCGAGTACCAGGTGCCAGGCCCCGGCCCAGGCGACGACCGGCGGAATCGCCGGATCCAGGTCGCGCTCGGTCCATTGGAGCGCCGCCAGCGCTCCGGCGAGGAGTTCGGGCGGCGGCTCGACCTGCCGCGGCTCGACCGAGGTCAGCGAGGCGGCGAAGCGCCCGCCGGACTGCCCGACCTCGACCGGCACGCGACCGACGGCGGTCTCGAGGTCGTAGCGGCCCGGACCGTGGAGCGTGCCGAGCAGCACACCCGCCGCGATCGTCGCGTGCCCGCAGAAGGAGATCTCCTTTTCGGGACTGTAGTACCGCGTCGTGAATCCCCCGCTGCCATCGGGCGTGAGGAACGCCGTCTCCGAGTACCCGACCTCGGCCGCGATCGCGAGCATCTCGGGCGGAGCCGGGAGCTCTGCGCCGAGCCAGACCCCGGCCGGATTGCCTCCGGCGGGGTCGTCGGTGAATGCCGCCAGCCGTTTCAGGAGGGGCTCGCTCGGCATGGTCGTTCTCCCTGGCGTGGTCTCTCGATGGACGGGCACAAGTCTCGTTATAAAGATTCTTGATGTCAAGATACTTTGGTCGTGCCCTTTCGGTCCGCAGGGGCTCTTTCATACAATCCAGACCATCGAGGCCCGGCCTGCACCTACCCGACCGCCTCGATCACACGTGGACACCGCGGACGCCCGGTGCGTCCGAGTGCGATAGAGCCTCACGGGCCCCACGAGGGGGCCCGGGAACACCCAGCGTGGAGGCGGCCATGGCCCGCCTGGCGTATTGCTCTGCGTGTGACCGGAACGTACCGGTCGTCCTTCGGGCCCCCGTCGAGCGGGACCACGTTCCGCGTCCGGCCGACGCCTCGCGACTCGTGTGCCTCGACTACGGGGTCCGCTGCACGGGAAGCCTGTGCCCGCTCTTCTCGGTCGACCGGCGCGCTCGTCGGCGCGAAGGCGGCGGCGAGCAGGTCCGGGCGGCCCCCGACCGAGCGGGCGGGGCGAGCGGGCTCGGTGACCGCGGAGCGGCACCTTGAGCGACATCGCGCGGCCGACCGACCAGAGCGACCCGCAGTACTACCACCGGGTCATCGACTGCCAGTGGGGGTGCCCCGCCCACACCGACGTGCCGGGCTACATTCGCCTGATCGCCCAGGGGCGCTACACGGACGCCTACCTGCTGAACCGGCAGTCCAACGTCTTTCCCGGCATTCTCGGGCGCACCTGCGACCGGCCCTGCGAGCCCGCGTGCCGGCGCACCCGCATCGACGAAGAGCCCGTGGCGATCTGCCGCCTGAAGCGCGTCGCCGCGGACCTGCGGGACGACGACGAGGTGCGCATGCGCCTGCCGGCGATCCCCACCGAGAAGAACGGTCGGCGCGTCGTCTGCGTGGGCGCGGGCCCCGCCTCGCTCACCGTGGCCAACGACCTGATGCCGCTCGGCTACGAGGTGACGATTCTCGAGAAGGACGACCGCGCCGGGGGGCTCATGTGGAACAACATTCCCCGCTTCCGGCTGCCGCCGGCCGTGCTCAACGCCGAGATCGACATGATCGTGGACATGGGCGTCGATCTGCGGCTGAACACCCCGGTCTCGAGCATGGCCGCGCTTCTCGACGAGGACTACGACGCGTTCTTCGTCGGCACCGGCGCGCCCAAGGGCAAGGACCTGGACATTCCGGGGCGCTGGGACTCGGACAGGATCCACATCGGTATCGACTGGCTCGCCTCGGTCGCGTTCGGCCACGTCGATCACATCGAGCCCCGCGTCCTGGTGATCGGCGTGGGCAACACCGCGATGGACTGCTGCCGCACGGCCAAACGCCTCGGCGGCACCGACGTGAAGGTGATCGCCCGCAAGCCCCGCCCCTACTTCAAGGCGTCTCCCTGGGAGCTCGAAGACGCCGAGGGCGAAGGCGTGGAGATCGTCGAGAACATCCAGCCCCGCCGGTTCCTCATCGAAGACGGCGAGCTCGTGGGCATGGAGTTCGACGAGTTCCGCTCCTGGCACGACGACGACGGCCGGCTGCATCAGGAGACGATCGGCCGGCTCACGCTCGGGTGCGACGCCGTGATTCTCGCCATCGGCCAGAACAACGCCTTTCCCTGGATCGAGCGCGACATCGGCATCGAGTTCGGCGAGTGGGACATGCCCGTCGTCGATCAGACGACCTTCATGACCACGCGCGAAGGCGTCTTCATGGGGGGCGACGCCGCGTGGGGGCCCGAGAACATCATCTGGGCCGTCGAACACGGGCACCAGGCCGCGATCTCGATCCACCGGTACTGCGAGGGGCTGCCGATCGACGAGCGCCCCGCGTACGGGCAGAACCTGGTGAGCCTCAAGATGGGGCTCCGCGAGTGGAGCTATTCGAACGCGTACGACGACGCCGGGCGGGCCGAGATGCGCATGGCCGACCTCCAGGCCCGCCTCGCGACCCTCGATCTCGAGGCCGAGCTCGGGTTCGACGCCGAACAGACGCTCCAGGAGGTGGAGCGCTGCCTGAACTGCGACGCCCAGACGCACTTCACGGCGGGGCTCTGCATCGAGTGCGACGCGTGCGTCGACGTCTGCCCCATGAGCTGCCTGGGCATGACGCCGGCCGCCTCCGAAGACGAGCTCCGGCATGCGCTCGAGGTGCCGGCGCTGAACCTCTCGCAGCCCCTCTTCGTGTCCGAAGCGCTGCCGCAGACCCGGCGCGTGATGCTCAAGGACGAAGACCTGTGCATTCATTGCGGGCTCTGTGCCGAACGGTGTCCGACCGCCGCCTGGGACATGCGCCGCTCGACGCTCCTCGTTCCGTACGCCGGTCTGGCGGCGGGCGAGCGCCACCCCGTGCGAGGTGCCCATGCCGGACGGTGAGCCCGCGG
>CBFGQV010000070.1:0-10118 GCA_965651045.1 uncultured bacterium | reverse complement strand
CCTCGAGCGGCCGCGCGAACATCGGCCCGGCGTGCGCGAGGTCGCCGAAGGCCACGTGCGTGGCGCCGTCCGCCACGGCCCAGGCGGCGTCCTTCCCGCTACTCCAGCTCAGGAGAACGCGTTTCTGTGGCATGGTCTCGGATTCACTCCTAAAATGGGCGATCATGCCGACGCCCGACTCCATCGACATCGCCGATCCGCGCGAGTACGCCTGGCTGCTCGAACGCTCGGACACCCTGCTGTCGAGCTTCGCCGAGGTGTGGAACGTCGTGCCGATCGCCGAGGGGTCGGTCGTGGCGCGCGTCGTTGGCATACCCCTGCGTTTCCTGGCCGTGGCGATCACGATCGCGATGGGGCTCGCCATCGCGGGACCGATGGTCCTGGCCGCTGCGGTGACGCCGGTCGCCACTTTCGCGCTCGTCGAGCCCTGGGTACCGGACCTCGTCTGGTGGATCGTGATCGGGGCGGCCCTCGCGTTCATGGCGGCGTATACGGTCATGGGCCTCGCCGCTTTTCTTCACACCGTGGCGCACGGAGACGCGTCGGGCGAGGGCTTGCCCCACTGGCTCCGTGACGGCCTGGTCGCCGCCGCCGCGGAGCCCGACGCGGCCTGGGACCCCGACAAGGTCCAGCACGTCTCACACACACACGCACGCACGCAGTTGTTCGCCGCGTCATTTCTCATGATCGGCGTGCTCATACAGTGCGGCGCGGTCGCCGGAGCGGACCGCTGGTTCACCGGCCCCATCGACAACACGGTCGCGTGGGCGCTGTTCTTCGCACGTAGCCTCTTCGACACCGCACTTCTGGGGATTCCCGCGGCGATTCTGCCGCCGTGGTCGGCCATCGGTACCACGGGCCTCGCCGGCGACCTGCTGATGGTCGCGGTCGACGTGTTCTTCGCGGCGGGCGCCCTGACACTGTTCATCAAGTCGATGGGCACCGCGCTCCGCCCCCGTGAGCTGTTCCACGGCACGACCCGGGACCTGGCCGACTACCTGCACGCCAGCGACATCTCGGGTGCGGACAAGCTCACGATCCACCGGGTAGCGGTCCTTCGTCCGCTCGACGAAGCGGAGGTCGTGACGATCGGCAAGGCCGACTTCTTCAGACGCGTGACCAGGGCCTCCGAACCGCCGCCGGCTACAGAAGCACCGAGCAACACGTGACCCCGGCCTCGGCCTTGGCCAGCTCGCTCAGATCGACCTCAAGGGTGGTCATGCGTCGGGGGGCCAGGCCGCGCGTGAGCCGTTCGCGGGTACGGGGCGCGCCGGCGGCCACGAGTACGGTGTCGCCGAGCGATAGAACGTTGGCGGCGAACGGCTCGTCGGGGTGCACCTCGACCGCCTCGCACCCGGCGAAGTGCGCGGCGTCGACCCAACCGGGGTTCAGTACCAGCAGGTCCTCGGCGGCGGGGCTGACGGCGGTCTTCAGATGCAGGCAACCCTCGAAGGTCACCGGTCGCACGCGGAATCCCCAGGGAGCGACGGCGGTGGCGAGCTGGCGTATGCCGTCGGCGTTGGTGCGATGGCCCTGGCCCACCCAGAGCGTGTGCCCGGTGCGGAGCACGTCCCCGCCGTCGAGGGTGCCGGGCGCTTCGATACGGCGGACCGCCCGCTCGGGGGCGACCTCGCGGAGCGCCGCCTCGACCGACTCGACCTCGCCGCGGCGAGACGCCGCGCCGGGCCGGGTCAACACGATGACCTCGTCGAGTGCGACGACGGCATCTTCGACGAACACGCCGTCGGGGTGATCGGGCGCGACCGCCACCCGATGCACGCGCCAGCCGGCCGATTCCAACGCTTGCTCGTACGCCGCGTGCTGAGCGGCTGCGCGGTCCGGGTCGATCGGGCTCCGCTCGAGAAAGGTCAACTCGCAAGCCGCGATCTCGGCGCCGACCGGCCGGGTGAGCGCGACCTTCACGGCACCCTCACAGCTGCTCGCGAAAGAGGCGCGCGCCCCAGTTGCGCGCGCGTCGCAGCGCCGACCAGCGCTTTACTTCGTCCAGGCTCAATTCCCGCGCGCGTTCGAGGTCCTGCTCGAACGACCGGTCGAGCTCGGCGGTGAAGTCCCGGTCGAACACGGCGACGGCCACTTCGAAATTGATCTCGAACGACCGGGTGTCGAAGTTCGGCGAACCGATGATCCCCCACTCGCCGTCGACGGTGACGGACTTCACGTGCATGAGCGTCGGCTGGTACTCGTAGAGCCGCACGCCGGCCTCGAGCAGGTCGCGATACCAGGTCTGGCTGGCGTAGCGCACCAGGCGCGAGTCCTGGTGGTCGTTGGGCACGAGCAGGCGCACGTCGATCCCCCGGCGCGCGGCGTCTGCAAGTCCGAGCTCCAGGTCGGGGTCGGGTACGAAATAGGGCGTGGCGACGTTGATGCGCTGGCGCGCGTTCCGGAACATGAGCCAGCAGGTCAGGCCGATCTCCGAGGTCGCACCGACGGGGCCCGAATTGATCACGATCATCGGCACCTCGCCTGCGTCGGCGAGGCGCGGGAACATGCGCTCGCCGGTGAGAACCTCACCGGTCGCCTGCCGCCAGTTCTCTGCGAACGACCCCTGCAGGTGCCGCACCGCCGGACCCTCGATGCGGAAGTGGTCGTCGCGCCAGTGCTCGGGCGCGTCGGCGTCACCGTCCCACTCGTCGGCGATACCCACGCCGCCCGTGAACCCCACGCGTCCGTCGACGACCAGCACCTTGCGGTGCGTGCGGTGGTTGAAGCGCGTGAGCGCGTTCCAGCGCACCGGGTTGAACCAGGCGACCCGACACCCCGCAGCCTCCATGCGCTCGACCAGGGCGGGGTCCATCTTTAGCGCGCCGACCGCGTCGAGCACGACGCGTACCTCGACGCCCCGCTCCGCGGCCCGAGCGAGGGCGTCGGCGAAGCGGCCTCCGACCGCGCCACGCCAGTAGATGTACGTCAGCAGGTTGATCGAGTCGGTCGCCGCGTCAATCGCCTCGAGCATGGCCGGGAAGATCTGAACCCCGTTGAGCAGCAGCTCGATGCGGTTACCCCCTACCAGCGGCGCGTGGAGGTGCGCGGCCACGATGTCGGCCGGCCCTCGCTCGCCGTTCGGCTCGGCCGACATGCGGTCGGGCGCGATGTCGGCGAAGCCCGACGACGGCCAGCGATAGAGATGCACGACGATCGCGAACGCGCCGACCGCGGCCAGCGCCCAGAGCAGGGTCTGGGGGATCAACGCGCGAGCCCGTGCCCCCCGATCGGCTCGGTCTCGAACCGCTCGCCGAAGCCGGCGATGATGGGACGCGCGCGGGAGATGGCGTCCTGTACCGCCGGAAGCGAAAGCGACGCCTGATGGCTCTCGCGGTCCGTCCAGACCTCGGTGATCCAGCAGGCGTCGTCGTCGCTCGGATCGTGCGCGACGACGTAGCTGAGGCAGCCGGGCATGTCCGCGGTGGACTCGAGCAGGATCGCCGCGAGTTCGTCGCGGCGACCGGGCGTCGCGCGAATCTTGCCGATGAGACCGTACATGTGTGTTCCGGTTCGGGTGTGGGTCGTGGAGGCGAAGAGGCTACGAGACCGGGAGTGCGATCATCGGCCGATCAGGATCCACTCCTCCTGGGGAGCGATCAACCACTCGGCGCCGTTCTCGGTGATGACCACCATCTCTTCGACCGAGATCGTCTTGGTCGTGCCGTCGTCACGCTCCCAGCCGAAGAACCCGTCGAAGGCGAAGGTCTGCCCCGCCACCAGCTCCCTGGCGGCGTCACCGGTGGGTGGCTGGCCGCCGTTCGAACCGCCGAGGCGCGGTCCCAGGTCGTGCGCCCAGTAGCCGACCGGATGCCCGGTCGACCAGATGATGGGAATCGATCCGTTCGTCTCCAGCATCGCGCGCTGGGCGCGGTCCACCTCCCACCCGGTGGCCCCCGGACGCATCGCGGCGAAGGCGGCGCGGCTCCCTGCCCTGGCCCGTTCCCATCGCTCCCGCATCTCCGGCGGGGCCTCGGTCTCTCCGTCACGAAGCACATAGGCGAATCGCTGGATGTCGGTCACCCAGGTGTCGTGCACCCGAATTCCAAAGTCGGTCTGGATCACGTCGCCGGGCATGATCACCTTGTCGGTCGCGTGCGAGTGTCCGCGGTCCGGTCCCGAGTTCACGTTCGGGTTCTGGTCCGGGGCCCACGCCTCACCGACGCCGAGCTCTTCCATGCGCCGGTCGAGGAACCGGGCGACGTCGGCGTCGGTCGTCACCCCGGGCTCGATCATCTCGTATGCTTCGAGCTCGAGCTGCTCGGTGAGTTCGGCCGCGCGTCGCATGATCTCGACCTCGCGCGGCAGCTTCACCGACAACCACTCGACGACGAGGTCGCCCGACGACACGAGACGTCCCGCGAGCTCCGGTCCGAGGGCCGCTTCGAGCGCGGTGCGCTGTGTCCACGACAGCCCGTCGGCGGCGTTCCGGTCGCTCGAGTTCACGGCGATGTTCGCCGGGTTCCGCCGCCGGAGCTCGTCGGCCACCGTCTCGTAGAGGTTCTGTCCCCGCGGAATCGCCCGCACGCTGTCGAGCGGCGTGACCTCGGCCAGGGCCGTCGATTCGGTGATCGGCGAGATCGCCAGCGACTCGAGTGCGCCCTCTCCGTCGGCGAAGAACAGGAACGCCGCGAGGCCGCCCGCGTTCTCTGCGCCGATGTGCTTCGCGAGCGGGTCGTTCGCGTTCTCGCGGGCGAGAACCACCCACGCCTCCACCCCGGCCCGAGCCATCGCGGGACCGAGCAACGTGCGCATGCGCTCCTCACGGACCGAGGGCCAGAGCGTCGGATCGTCCGGGAAGGGTCGGGTCGCCGGGGCGCCGACCTCGGACACGTCCGCACCGGCCCGATCGTCCACGGCGCACGCAGGCAGCAGGAAGATGGAGAGCGCAAGGCTGCGCAGCAGCAGCGTGGCGAGCGTCGGCCGCATCGGAGGGCTCGGTGACGAGAGGTGAGGGGCGGGAGTCAGTCAGGCCGCGACCGAGGGGCATCCAATCGGCTGACGACCGTCGAAGATTCGATCGAACACGAATTGGGCCTCCTCTTCCGTAAATACCCCCCTCCGAACGTTGGGCCACGAACGTGCCTCGGCCCTGCGTGGATGGTTGCCCACTGAACTCGTGATCACGATCGAAACGTTCGGCCGCCCGAGCGCTGCCAAGACCGCCAACCGATGATTTCCGTTTCGGATCATGACCTTCCAGGTCGAATCGCGGATCATCAGGTGGCCCGGGATGTGGCCTGCAGACTCTGGGCGGTAGCCACGGTGCCGGATCGATTTGGTTATCGCTCTGAGTCGGTCCAATTCGAGGCGTGCCTTCTCCTCAGACAGCGGTCCGTTCAACACGGTACCATGCTCTGGACCCAGGTCCCTTCCATAGGCCTGGTTGTCCTCTCGAAGTGAAGCCATTCGAACGTCCATGAACCGATGTGGATGCGGGCAGTACCATGGCGGAAATCCGGCGTAGGGCGGAAGACCCCGGAGTACGTCGGATGCACCCTCGGGATCGAGGCCGAGCGTTTCAGCCGCATTCTGTGGCCTCCACCGATCGTAGAAGCGGTACAGCGATGCGTCGCGGGGGTCCAACTCCCCATTCTCGAGAACTTGCTGGACCGTGTCGACCAATGGATGTCCTGCACCTCGTACCAACGGAAAAGCCAGGCTTTCAAGACCGCGCAACTCGCTCAGTGGAATGTCGATCAGGAAGGGATCCGATCCACTGAGATGCAGAGCCTCGATCGGGTCCTCCGTACGTTCGCGAAGGTCCCGCAACCCTCCGAGCTTCCGAATCTCGTAGCCCGATCGTCTCAACGGCCACTCGATAATGGCCCCGAGGGCAGATCGTGCCTGACGCCGGATGGAGGACCGTAGGTTCATGGAGTCGCGGGTGTTTCGAGAGGCCGACGTTGTGCGCGAACCCCGAGAGTACGACGCCTCCCTCGAGCGGGGCAAACCCGATCGGTGTCCCCTGCTTACCCTCAGTCCGTGCGGAGCGCGTCGACGGGGTCGACGCGGGCGGCGTGGCGGGCAGGAAGCCACGCGGCGAAGGCGCCCACCGCCAGGAACGTCAGGGCGCTACCCACGAGCACGCGCGGGTCGAGCGGATCGATCTCGTACAGGAAGCCGCCCACGAGAGGCGACACGAGCGCCGCGAGCACGAGGCCGGCGAGCACGCCTGCGAGCGTCATGCTCACCCCCGAGGCCATGACTCCTGCGACGATGCGGCGCGTGCTCCCGCCCAACGCGGTGCGAACGCCGATCTCTCGCTGGCGCTCCGCGACCGAGCGGGCGATCAGGCCCCACACGCCGAGAACCGCGAGACCCGCGCCGACGGCCGCGAGGCCGACCAGAAGCGCCGCGATGAGCCCGAACGCGCGCCGGGTGTCCTCGGCCGACGCGGCGATTCGCTCGAACGAAGCCACGGCCTGGTGCGGGTCGGCGTCCCGGACGGCGGCCCGGACCGCGGGCACGAGTTCGGCCTCGCCGATCGACCCGCCGCCAGGGCGCACGCGGATCACGACCCTGGGTGATCCCGCCCACGCCTGCAGGTCGCTCAGGTAGAGGTGCTCGACCGGGCGCGCGTACATCACGCGACCGGCGGGGCCCCCACCCGCAAGGCTGCGCTCATCGCGCGCCACGCCCACGACGCGCGCCCGAACTCCGCTGCTCCCACCGAGACGCACCGATCGGCCGAGCGCGTCGCTCTCGGGCCAGAGCCGCCGAGCGAGCGCTTCCGACACGATCGCCACCAACGCGTCACCGGCGCCGTCACCGGGTCCGAAGTCGCGCCCCCGTGCGAGGCCCAGCCCCGACGCGTTGAAATACCCCGGCGAGGCGGCGACCAGGACCGGACGGGCGGTCGCACCGTCTGCCTCGACCGGGTGGGCGCGAAGGGAATCCCTCGTCACGTGCGGGTAGCTGCTCAGCCCCCAGACGGTCCCATGGCTCGCGACCTCGGCCACCATGGGGAGCGCGCCGGTCCGCTCGAGTACGTCCTGTACGAACGCCGCGCGCCGCTCGGGGTCGCCGGCCACCTCGTCCGTCAGCCCGAACGCGAGTTCCCAGGCCCGTTCGCGGTCGAACCCGGGATCCATCGTGGCGAGGCGTGACGCGCTGGTCGCGAACAGGGCGCCGCCCACCACGAGCATGAGAGAGAGCGCGACCTGCACGGCGATGAGGGCGCCCCTCAGTCGGCGCGCTCGGCGCGTCCGCGTAGCGCCGACCCCTGCGCTCGCCATCGTATGACTGAGTCCCCCACGGGCCGTGTGCAGGGCCGCGGGAAGCGCGAAGAGGAGCAGCGACAGCGTCACCGCGCCGAAGGTGAAGAGCGCAACCCGGAGGTCGAGCGCGGGCTGGAACCACACGGGAAAGCGGGCACCGAGACCCGCGAGGAACAGGCCCAGCCCCACGTCGGCGACCACGAGCCCGAGCACTCCGGCGAGCGTCGCCAGCATCGCGCCCTCGGCGAGGACGCCGACCATCAGCCGCCCCGACGACGCACCCAGCGCCCTGCGCACCGCGATCTCGCTCTGCCGGCGCGTCGCTCGCGCGAGCAGCGCCGACGCGACGTTCGAGCAGACGACCGCGAGCACGGCGAGGCCCGTGCCGATCAAAAGCCAGGGCAGAAAGGCCAGTCCCCGCCCTCGGTTGAAGAGGTCCTCCATCACGACGAGCCGTGCTTCGGCAGGCAGCAGCCCCTGTTCGATCAGGCCCGGCACCAGCCCCCGGAGCTCGGCTTCAGCTCGGGCGCGGCCCACACCGGGCGCGAGCCGCACCACCGTCGAGACCTGGACCGGCGGGTCGTCACCCGCGACCGCCGAGAAGGGCGCCCAGAGCTCGCCCCATTCGGGAAACACGAAACCCTCGGGCATGACGCCCAGCACGGGAACCTCCGCGCCCTCGAAGTACACGCGCCTACCGACGATCGCGGGGTCGGCGCCGAACACCTCACGCCACACGCGGTGGCCCAGGAGCACCCCGACCTCCGAGCCCGTGTGCAGATCGTCACGGGTCGGCAGGCGACCGAGCAGGGGCTCGACGCCGAGCGCCGACAGGGCGGCGTGATCGAGCCGGGCGCCCCGGTACGACTCCGTGCCGGAGTCGGAGCCGAGGTTGAAGCTCGTCGCCACGTAGGCGCCCACGGCGTCGAACGCCGTCACGTCGGCCCGAAGCGGTTCCAGGATCGTCGCCGGAACCCGCCGCGCCAGGAACCCGGGGGCCCACGCTTCGAGCGCCACGAGACGTTCGGAATCCGCATAGGGCATCGGGCGGAAGAGCTGCGCGTTCACGATGCTGAAGAACGCCGTGACCGCGCCGATGCCGATCGCGAGCGTCGGCACGAGGCTGGCGGTGAGTCCCGGATCGCGCGCCAGGCTCCGGAAGGCGTGCGTCAACTCGTCGCGCAGGGTCGCCGGCGAGAACGCGCCGACCCAGGCCGCGGGTACGTTCCAGGCGAGGTCGAGCGCGGTGCGAACAAGGTGGCCGAGGCCGCCGAGCAGGCCGGCGCGCTCGAGCCGTTCCTCGAGTCGGGCCTCGAAGGCCGCGATCATCTCGTCGGCTCCGTGGCGCCGCATGGCCGGTGGGTAGAGCGCCATGAGCGCGTGGTAGACGCGCCCGGCCCACTCTACCCCCCTCGACCGCCGGCCGGTCACCGGCCTCCGCCCGATTGCGCGCCGAGCGCTTCGGCGTGTCCGAGCAGTTCGCGCAGCCGCGCGGTCTCGGCTCGTGCCACGGCGCGCCCGAGCTCGGTGACCCGGTAGTAGCGGCGGCGCGGGTCGTGGTCGTCGGGATCGGGCCGTTCGTCGGTCTCGACGATCAGGCCGTCGTCGACCATGCCCCGCAGCGAGCGGTAGAGCCCCCCCGGCTCGAGGACCATCGCGCCCCCCGTCCGCTCCTCCACCTGACGCATGATGGCGTAGCCGTGCGACGGTGCCTCGAGCAACGCCAGGAGAATGTGGAGCAGGCGCGGCTTGAGGGGCAGAAACGACGCAGGGTCATGAGCCATTCGAGGGTCTCCGGCACGTATGCATGCAAAACGACTATAGTCACATTGCACACATACTGGCGTTGCTCACATCGAATGTCAAGCGTCGGGCGCCGCGTCGTGTCAGGGGTCCAACACGAAGATCCGCTTGCCGATGGCGTAGCCCGAGCCGTCCGGGAACATGCGATATCGGTTCACGTTCATTCCCTGCATCCACAGGACGCGGGTCCAGGTCTCTCCCCCGTCACTCGTCTCATACACGTCATTGACCACATCGAACGGATCGTTCGTGCGCGTGCGCGAGATCCACCCGCGCTCCGGGGTGGTGAAGCCGACGCCCCAGAATCCCCCTCCGAACCCGCTCGCCGAGACCGGGAGCTCGGTCCAAGTCTGCCCGCCGTCCACCGTCTTCAGGATCACTGCGCTCTCGACCGGCCCCTGAGTCGCCACGTAGCCCACGTCGGGCGTCGGAAACGAGATCTTCCACGACCGACGGCCCTCCGTCGAGCCGACGAAGCGCTCCTCCCACGTCGCGCCCCCGTCGCTCGTGCCGAGAATCACCACACGGGACGTCCCGTGCACGTCCGACCCGGTGCCCCGCCCCCCGGCGATGATCCCGTTCTCGGCATCGAAGAAATGCACGTCGACCGCTCCGGTGGCGAGCGGCTCGAGCGAGGTGGATTGCCAGGTGGCGCCGGCGTCGTCGGTGCGCACGAACACCGCAGGTCCGTTCCAGCGCCCGACGCCGACCACGGTGGATTCGTCGATCACGAAGAGGCCGCAGATGCCGACAGGCATGGGCCCCACGATACGCTCCGTGATGGCCGTCCAGGTGAATCCGCCGTCGACCGTCTCCCACAAGACCGGCGGGTCGTCTTCCCGAACCCCCAGATCGCCGATCCACCCGAGGTTCGAGTTGACGAAGGCCGCCGCGCGAAACGCCTGGGACTGATCGGGGTCGCCCGTGTATCGCTCCTGCCAGGTCAGCCCCCCGTCGGAGGTGTAGTGGACGGCACCGGGAATTCCCACCACCCAGCCCTCATCCGGCGAGATGAACGAGGCGTCCATGAAATGGAGCTGCTCCGCTGTGGGCGAAGCCGGCAGGAGCGTCCAGGGCCCATCCGTCGGGTACGGG
>CBFGQV010000069.1:0-10258 GCA_965651045.1 uncultured bacterium | reverse complement strand
CTCCATCTCGAGCTCGATCAGGCGGTTCAGCTCGACCGCGTACTCGAGCGGCAGCTCCTTGGCGATCGGCTCGATGAAGCCGCGCACGATCAGCGCCATGGCCTCTTCCTCGCTCATGCCCCGGCTCATCAGGTAGAAGAGCTGCTCGTCGCCGACCTTCGAAACCGTGGCTTCGTGGCCGACATTCGCGAGCTTCTCTTCGATCTCGATGTACGGGTAGGTGTCGGTGCGCGAGGTGTCGTTGATCAGCAGCGCGTCGCACTCGACGTTCGACTTCGCGCCGACCGCGCCCTCGTAGACCTTGAGCAGCCCGCGGTACGAGCTTCGGCCCGTGCCCTTCGAGATCGACTTCGACACGATCGACGATGTCGTGCGGGGCGCGGCGTGAACGACCTTGCCACCCGTGTCCTGGTGCTGGCCGTTGCCCGAATAGGCGATCGACAGGATGCTGCCGTGCGCGCCCTCGCCGACCAGGTAGCACGACGGATACTTCATGGTGAGCTTCGAGCCAAGGTTGCCGTCGAGCCACTCCATAGTCGCGCCCTCGTGCACCAGCGCTCGCTGGGTCACGAGGTTGTACATGTTGTTCGACCAGTTCTGGATGGTCGTGTAGCGGAAGTGCGCGCCCGGCTTCACGACGATCTCGATCACGCCCGAGTGGAACGACTCGGTCGTATAGACCGGCGCGGTGCAGCCCTCGATGTAGTGCGCCCGCGACCCCTCGTCGGCGATGATCAGCGTGCGCTCGAACTGACCCATGCGCTCCTGATTGACCCGGAAGTAGGCCTGGAGCGGGGTCTCGAGCTCGACGCCCTTCGGAATGTAGACGAACGAGCCGCCCGACCAGACCGCCGAGTTCAGCGCCGAGAACTTGTTGTCGGCCGGCGGAATCACGGTCGAGAAGTACTCGCGGAAGAGCTCCGGGTGGTTCCTGAGGCCGTCCTCGATCGAGTCGAAGATCACGCCCTTGTCCTCCCACTCCTGCTTGAGCGAGTGGTAGACCATCTCGGACTCGTACTGCGCCCCGACGCCCGCGAGGACCTTCTGCTCGGCCTCGGGAATCCCCAGGCGCTCGAAGGTCTCCTTGATGCTGGCGGGTACGTCGTCCCAGGAGCGCTCCATCTGGTCCTGGGGCTTCACGTAGTAGTAGATCTCGTCGAGCGTCTCTTCGAGCTTCGACAGGTCGCCGCCCCAGGTGGGCATGGGCTTCGACGCGTAGATCTCAAGGGCCTTGAGGCGGAAGGCGAGCATCCACTCCGGCTCGCCCTTGTGCGCCGAAATCTGGCGTACGACCTCTTCGCTGAGGCCGGGCTCGGTGCGGAATACGTGCTTCTCTTCGTCGACGAATCCGTACTTGTACTCGTCGAGGTTCAGGCCCTGAATGACTTCGTTCTGCGGCATGGTGGTCCGTGGGTTTCGGTGCGTTCGCTACCGTCGTGCGTCGGAATTCGACAGGGGTGGTGCGGTCAGTCGGCCGCGGGTTCCTGCTCCTTCCAGTCGCGGTACCCCTCCTCTTCGAGCCGGAGCGCCACTTCGGGCCCACCCGACTGCACGATCCGGCCCTGGACCATCACGTGCACGTGATCGGGCTTGATGTAGTTGAGCAGCCGCTGGTAGTGCGTGATCAGGAGAACCGTCATGTCCGGGTTCTCCTCCTTCAGCTTGTTCACGCCATGGGCGACGATCTGAAGCGCGTCGATGTCGAGCCCGGAGTCGGTCTCGTCCATGAGCGCGAGCGACGGCTTCAGACAGGCCATCTGAAGAATCTCGTTCCGCTTCTTCTCCCCGCCGCTGAACCCGTCGTTGACCGGGCGCTCGGCGAACGAGGGGTCCATGTCGAGCAGCTCCATGCGCTCCATGAGCAGGTCCTGGAAGTCGAAGAGGTCGAGCTCTTCGCCCTCATCGAGCCGGGCCTGCAGGGCCGTGCGCAGGAAGTTCGCGATCGACACGCCCGGAATCTCGACCGGGTACTGGAACGCCAGGAAGACGCCGGCCTTGGCGCGCTCGTCGGGCTCCATCTCGAGCACGTCCTCGCCCTGGAAGACGACCGTGCCTTCGGTGGCTTCGTACCCGGGGTGGCCGGCCAGGACCTTGGCGAGGGTGCTCTTGCCCGAGCCGTTGGGCCCCATGATCGCGTGAATCTCTCCCTTGCGGAGCTCGAGGTCGACGCCCTTCAGAATGGGGATCTCCTCGTCCGCGACCTTGGCATGCAGGTTCTCGATCTTCAGAATGGGGCTGTCGCTCATGCGCCGAATCCAGGGATCAGTAAACAAGAATGATTATTGGTATCATCAAGCTAGGGGTGCTCGATGCCTCGGTCAACCGGGCCGGGGGCGCGGGACTTGTCCGCAACGGCCGGAGATCGGGGGGCACCTCGTACCCGTGCCCGGCGCGTGGGGTCCACGCGCCATGAGCGGCCGTGTCTCGTGGAGTGTCGGGAGCCTCGACGGGCTCGGGGAACGGGTCTGGCTCGTGCTCGGAGGTGGGGGGCTCCGGGGGCTCGCGCACGTCGGTGCGTGGCAGGCACTCGAAGAGGCGGGGGTGCGTGTCGAGGGCATCGTGGGCACCTCGATCGGCGCGCTCGTGGGCGCACTGATCGCGAGCGGGCTCGACTATCGCGAACTGGTCCGACTCGCCTTCGCGCTCGAGAAGCTCGAGATCGTGCGCGTGAACCGGCGCGCGCTGATCTTCAACGGCATTCGCCAGCCGAGCCTGCTTCTGGGTGATCCGCTCCGGCGCTACCTCGCGCGCGTGCTGCCGGTCCGAAGCTGGGCCGAGCTCCGGCTTCCGCTTCAGGTGAACGCGGTCGACCTCGAGAGCGGCGAGACGGTCTGGTTCGGCAACGGCGCGGACGAGTCGGTGCCGCTCGCCGACGCCCTCTACGCGTCGATGGCGCTCCCGGTGTTCTATCCGCCTGCCGAGATCGGCGGGCGCCTCATGGTCGACGGGGGTGCCGAGTGGGCGCTTCCGCTGCACCGCGCGAGCGAGCTCGGCGCTTCCGGCGTGGTGGGCGTCGACGTCGGGTCGGGCCAGGCCAACCCGACGCACGCGCTGCTGGCGGGTGGCATGCTCGCCATTCACCAGCGGGTGTTCAGCCTGATGTCGTGGCGTAAGCGCCGCGACCTCGTGGCGCACTGGGAATCCCCACCGTTGCTCTTCGTGCGCCCGCGTCTCGACGGCTACGGCACCTTCGACTTCGACTCGGTCGGCTACTTCGTCGAAGAGGGATACCGCGCAACGCGGGCGGCGCTCATGAAGGGAATCTGACGAGGAGGGCGTCGAGGACGGCGCCCACGCCGCCCCGGCTCCGGAGCTCCGTGGGCGTGAGGTCCGTCTCGCGTCGGAGGGCGCGGGCGAGCGACGGGCCTGCTCGATAGCCGAGCCGGTGCGCGATCTCCTCGACGGGGGTCGACTCGGCCTGCAGCAGGTGGGCGGCGCGGATCAGCCTGGCCCACATCACGACCCGTCGAGGCGCCGGCGCCCCGAGCCGTCGCAGCTCTCGGCGGTACCTCCCGAGCCGGTGCCCCAGGCCCCGCGCCAGCGCCTGTGGAGTGAGCCCGGCCTCGGCGTGTTCGACGGCCCACCCGAGCCCGTCGGCGAATGGCGCGGGTACCCGGTCGTGAAGGCGTGATGCGACGCGTCGCGCGAGCGCACGCGTGAGGGTTCGCTCGATCGCCCCCTGGAGTTCCCCGAAGGCGGAGCCCCCGTCGTCCAGCAGTACGTCGTCGACCCCGAGCCTGCCGAGCCGGAAAAGGTCGACTTCACGCCCCCGTGCGTCGATCACGATGAGCGTGGCGAGCCCCGGGTGCTGTCGGCGCAGCCAGGCGAAGCGGGGCGAGGGCAGCGCGTCGCGTCGGCGCGCCTCCACCACGACGAGGTCGTAGGCCTCGCGTTCCAGCGCCGGGGGCACGTGCCGCCAGCCGTCGACGAACGTCAGGACGTATCGGGGACCGCACGCGTCGCGCAACCGAGCCCGGTGGCGCGCGTTCGCGCTCGAGACCAGGAGAACCCGGGCCACCTCTTCGCGTCAGGCGCCGCTCGGGGTCAGCCGGACGGCCGTTCCGTAGCAGAGCATCTCGGCCGCGCCCTTCATGACCTCGCAGGTCTGGAAGCGGAGCGCGACGACGGCGTCGGCACCGAGAGCCTCGGCCTCTTCGACCATGCGGTCGATCGCCTGCTCGCGCGCCTCGGCCATCATCTTCGTGTACTCGCGAATCTCGCCGCCCGCCATGTTCCGAAACACCGCCTGGATGTCCCGGCCCATGTGGCGACCACGAATCGTGTTCCCACGCACGAGTCCGAGCACGGCCTCGATCTCGCGGCCGGGCACGTCGGGTGTGGTGACGATGATCATCGTTCGATGTCCCGATAGGGGTCGGTTCGCCATTCCCTGAGGCGTTCGAACATGGTGCTCGTGAGCAGCACGAGGAACCCCACCACCACGCCGGCGATGGCGATCTTCTGGATCGGGTTCGCGTCGGAGGTGGTGAACACCCAGGCCCCGTAGGCGAACCAGAGCACGAGGCCGCCCACGAAGAGAAGCCAGCCCACCGGGCGCGTGAGTCGCCGATCGACGGCACCCCAGATCGAGGTGTCGCGGTACACGGCGAAGGTGAGGTCGCGCATGTCGCTGGCGAGGGCGCGGTAGATGGCGAACTCGCGACTGAGCTCGGTCGAACGGCTCAGCGCGGCCTCGACCTCGGCCCGCTTCGCGTCCGGCAGCTCGCCGTCCAGGTAGCGCATCAGGTCTTCGTTGCTCACAGCTCGACGCACGGCGTCTCCTCAGGGATACTCGATCCCCATCGAATCCAGGGCCTCTCGTAGCGCACGACGCGCGTGGAAGAGGCGGCTGGCCACCGTACCCTCGGGTATGTCGAGGATCTCGGCGATCTCGTTGTACTTCAGTCCCTGCAATTCCTTCAGCACCAGCACCTCGCGGTGTTCGGCGCCGACCTTCTCGAGCCCCTTCCAGAGCAGCTCCCGAGCCGCGGCCCGCTCGCGCCTGCGCTCGGGCCCCGCCTCGGGGTCGGCGGGGCGGTACTCGAGCCGCTCGTCGACCGTCTCGAGGCGGAAGCGCGCCTGACGGCTGCGCAGCATGTCGCGACACTGGTTCCGGAGAATCTGATAGAACCAGGGGCCGAAGGGCCGGCGCAGGTCGAAACGCGAAAGGTTGTGGTAGACCTTCACGAAGGCCTCCTGAAGGGCGTCGCGGGCGTCGTCGAGGTTGCCCATCATGCCGGTGGCGACCCGCATGCCGGGGCCTTCGTAGGCCCGAACGAGGGGCTCGTAGAACCGGGCGTCGCCCGCCCGGCACTTTCGGATCAACTCCTTTTCCACATCCGGCTCCAACGGGACTCCGCTTCCTGGGGTGATCGTCCCGCCCTCTACGCGGCGCCCTCCGAGAACCTTCATGGGGCGGCCGCGAGTTCCTCGAGCGCGCCGAGCACCAGGTCGACTTCGCGCTCGGTGTTGTAGTAGTGGGGCGAGATGCGGAGCGCGCCCTCGAGGCCCAGGTCGTCGAAGGCGATGACCGCCGACTCGCGCGCGAGGGCGCTCGTGTGAATCGCGCGCTCGCGCAGCGCCCGCACCAGGTCGGTGGGCCGTCGGCCGCGCACCTCGACGGTGGCGATGGCGCAGAGTTCGTCGCCACGGTCGAGCACCCGGCACCCGTCGATCGCGGAAACGCCGGACCGCACGCGACGGGCGAGCTCGCGTGCCCGGTCGCGAGCCCGTTCGAGCCCGACCTCGGCCGCGTAGCGGGCCGCGGCGCCGAGCCCCAGTACCAGGGCGTACGGAAACTCCCAGTTCTCGAAGCGCCGCGCGTCGGGCGCGGGCTGGTAGAGGTCCGCGTCGATCCAGTCGGCGCCCCGCATGTCGGGAAAGAGCGGCTCGAGCCCGGCGTCGAGCGCGCGGTCCGAGACGTACAGGAACCCGACCCCGCGCGGCCCACGAAGGAACTTCCGCGCCGTGGCCGAGACGAAGTCCGCCCCGATCGCCCCGACGTCGACCGGCATCTGTCCGACCGACTGACATGCGTCGACCAGGTAGAGCACGTCGCGCTCGCGGCAGGCGCGGCCGATCGCCTCGACGTCCTGCACGAGCCCCGAGTTCGTGGGGATCTGCGTGACCGCCACGAGACGAGGCCGCCTGCGGTGGATCAGGTCGCGCATGGCGTCGGCGTCGACGCCGCCCTCGGGGCGGTCGGGCGCGCGAACCACCTCGATGCCCACGCGCCGCTCGAGCGACAGGTACTGGATCTGGTTCGACGCGTAGTCGTTGGTCGTGGTGAGCAGCACGTCGCCGGCCCGGAAGGGCACCGACGAGAGCGCCTGGACGAACGACGCAGTGGCGTTCTCGGTGATCGCCACGTTGGCCGCCTCGCACCCGAGCAGCCGCGCGACGTCGCCGTAGACGCCCTCGATCGCGTCCCGCGCCCGGTCTGCGGCTTCGTAGCCGCCGATCTCGGCCTCGAGGTCGAGGTGGCCGCGAATCGCCTCGAGCACCGGGCGCGGCATGAGCGCCGAGCCCGCGTTGTTCAGATGGCTGCAGTGCTCGGTGCCCGGGGTGTCGGCGCGCCAGCGGGCGAGGTCGTCAGGCGTGCCCGTGGTCAACGGCCTCCGCCGTCCTGGTCCGAGTCCGTGATGGCCCCTTCCTTGGCGCGGCGCACCATCTCACGCACGTCGGCCAGCAGCTGCTTGGCGTCGTAGACGATGCCGTCCTTCACCGTGTAGCTGATGCCCCCGACGCGCTCGACCGCGCCGGTCTCGTCGTTCAGCTTCACCGCGCCGGTGCCGTAGAGCACCTTCAGGTTCTCGAGTGGGTTCTCGTCGACCAGCACCAGGTCGGCCTTCATGCCTTCGCGCAGAATGCCGAAGTCGAGCTGGTTCTCGAGCCCCTTCGGCTTGTGGAGCTGCAGCGCGCCGTGATAGGTGGCCGCCCGAATGACCTCGACGGGGTGGAATCCCGCCTCGCGCAGCAGTTCGAGCTCGCGAATGTAGCCGAAGCCGTAGAGCTTGTAGATGAAGCCCGAGTCGGAGCCGGTCGTGACGATGCCGCCCGCGTTCTTGTAGTCGTTCAGGAAGCGCATCCACTTCTCGTAGAAGCGGTTCCAGTGGTACTCGTCTTCGCTCGTCCAGTAGAACCAGTACGACCCGTGCGCCTCACGCGACGGTTCGTAGAAGTCCCACTGGCTGGGCAGGGTGTACTCGTCGTGCCACTCGGCCTCTCTAGCGCGCATGACGTCGCGGCTGGCCTCGTAGATGGTCATGGTCGGGTCGATGCCGAAGTCGAGCTCGAGAAAGCGCTCGATCAGCGCGTTCCAGGCCTCGGAGCCCGGCTCGGCGCTCTGCTCCCAGAGGCGGGCGACCTGCCCGAAGCGGTGCTGCTCGTCGTTGTAGTTGTAGTCGAGCGGCCAGTTCTGGATCGAGTAGTCGGTCAGGAGCGACTCGAAGAGCCCGTAGTAGTGGGTCATCATGTCGAGCCCGGCCTCGGCCGCGTCGAGCGCCGTCATGCGCGCGACGCCCATCTGGCCCAGGTGCGCCACCGTGCCGAGCCCCTGCTCGGCGGCCTCGTCGACCAGCGCCTCCATGATCGGCGGGTCGAACGAGCCCAACTTGAGCCCATCGACCCGCGCCCCGTCGACCTCGTACTGCGCAATGAAGCGCACCCACTCGCGCGCCTTCTCGGGGGTGTCGATCGCGCCGCCGTCCCACGCCTCACCGGGGCGGGCGTAGGTGAACATGCGCGGCGCGACGATCGCGTTCCGCTCGGCGAGCGCCTTCTCCTGGAGCGCCCAGCCGACCGGGCCGTGCCCCACGCCACGCGACGTCGTGATGCCGTGGCCGAGCCAGAGCTTGTACGTGTACTCGGGCTGGGGCGCCTTGCCGCCTCCGCCCGTGTGGGCGTGCATGTCGATGAACCCCGGCAGCACCCACTTGCCGTGCCAGTCGATCTCGCGGTCTCCGGCCTCGGGCCGCCGACGCTCGTTGATGGGCACGAGCGGGTATCCCACGGAACGGATCTCGACGATGCGGTCGTTCTCGATGACGATGTCGACGGGCCCCATCGGGGGCGCGCCGGTGCCGTCCAGAATGGTGGCGCCGCGAATCACCAGGCGCTCGTAGGGGCCGCCGCCCTCGTCGGCCCCACGCGGGGTCGTCTCTTCCATCTGGCCGGCGAGCGGGCTCGCCGACGGGCCGAGGGCCAGCAGCGCGAGGGTCGCGAGGCCGACGAGCGGCTTCAGGAACGGGCGGACGAACATGGGTGCCTCCGAGATCGACAGCGGGAAGAACGCGGGCGTGGGGTGGGTTCCGGGTGCCGGTGATATACCGTCGGTCGGCGCCCCGACGCAACGCGGGGGCCCGGGCGGGGTGTGTACGGTGGCGGCGCGATTCGCCACCTTTGAACCTCCCCGCTTTCGCCCCCTCTCACCGCGCTCCTCCTCGCCCGTGCCCCCACAGGAATCTCAGAATGTCGTCTCGGGCGGCGCCCGGAACGAGGCGGTGCGCGAGATCGAGGCGCTCCGCGACGAGATTCGTCGGCACGACTACCTGTACTACGTCGAGGCGCGCCCGGAGCTGGACGACGCCGAGTACGACCGGCTCTTCCGCCGCCTGAAGGCGCTCGAAGAGGCCCACCCCGAGCTGGTCACCCCCGACTCGCCGACGCAGCGGGTGGGCGCCGAGCCGCAAGACGCCTTCCGCACGGTCGAGCACACGGCTCCCATGCTCTCGCTCGACTCGAGCCAGGAAGAGAGCGCGCTCCGCCGCTTCGACGAGCGCGTGCGCAAGGCCGTCGAGCCCGATCACGAGGTGCACTACCTGCTCGAGCCCAAGCTCGACGGCGCCTCGATCGAGCTGGTCTACGAAGACGGACTGCTCACGCGCGCGGTCACGCGCGGCAACGGGCACCTGGGCGAAGACGTCACCGAGAACATTCGCACGATTCCCTCGGTGCCGCTGCGGCTGCGCACGACCGAGCGCGAGGCTCCGGCCCGGCTCGCCGTGCGGGGCGAGGTGATGATGCCGGTGAGCGCGTTCGAGCGCTTCAACGAGCGGCTGGTCGAGCAGGGCGGCGAGCCCTACGCGTCGCCCCGGAACTCGGCGGCCGGCGCGATCCGGCAGCTGGACCCCCGGCTCACCGCCGAGCGCGAGCTCGACTGCCTGGCCTACGACGTGCTCGCCGTGCGGGGCGTCACCTTCCGGCGCGACCGCGACGGCGTCGACGCGCTGCGAGCGTGGGGATTCCGCACCCCCGAACGGGTCGAGGTGGTCGACGACGTCGAGGCGATTCTGGCCTACCACCGCTCCTTCGAGGCGGTGCGTGACGAGCTCGACTACGAGATCGACGGGGTCGTGATCAAGCTCGACGACCTCGACGCACGGGCCGATCTGGGGTCGACCTCGCACCACCCGCGGTGGGCCATGGCGTTCAAGTTCGAGCCGCGGAAAGAGGTCACCCGGGTCGAGCGCATCGCGATCTCGGTGGGGCGCACCGGCGTGCTCACGCCCGTGGCGCTGCTCCGGCCGGTGCAGGTGGGCGGGGTGACCATCTCACGGGCGTCGCTCCACAACCGCGAAGAGGTCGCCCGCAAGGACGTGCGCGAGGGCGACCGGGTGCGCATACAGCGGGCGGGCGACGTGATTCCGCAGGTGGTCGAGCGGGTCGACGAGCCCGGTCGCGCGCGGGGCGAGCCGTTCCGCATGCCCGAGACGTGCCCGGCGTGCGGCACGCCGGTCGAAGAAGACGGGCCACGCACCGTCTGCCCCAACCGGTTCGGGTGCCCGGCGCAGCTCAAGGGCCGCATCGTGCACTTCGGCTCCCGCAATGCGCTCGACATCGAAGGGCTCGGCGAAGAGACCGCCGCGCTGCTCGTCGACCGCGGCCTGGTGCGCGAGCTGGCCGACCTCTTCGACCTCACGCCCGAGCAGCTCGTCGAGCTTCCCGGGTTCGCCGGGAAGTCGGCGCGGAACCTGGTCGAGGGCATCGCCCGCCGGAAGCGCCCCGAGCTGCGCCGGTTCCTGCACGGCCTGGGCGTTCCCGAGGTGGGCGTCACCGTCGCCCGCGATCTGGCGCTCCACTTCCGGAGCTTCGAGGCCATACGGGCGGCGAGCCGTGAGGCGCTCGAGGCCGTGCCGGGCATCGGGCCCACCATGTCGGAGGCGATCCGCACCTTTCTGGACGGCGACGAGAACGCGCGCGCGATCGACCACGTGCTCGCCCGGGGGGTCGAGCCCGAGCCGCCCGAGGCGCCCGCCGA
>CBFGQV010000068.1:0-10407 GCA_965651045.1 uncultured bacterium | reverse complement strand
CCTCGCTCCACTCGGGCCCGTAGTGCTTCGGCCCGCACTCCGCGCAGATCGAGTGGCTGAAGAGCGCCTCGGAGCGCTCGCTGATGTAGGTCTCGACCGACTCCCAGTAGCCCTCGTCGTCGCGAATACGCTTGCAGTGCGAGCAGATCGGAATCAGCCCCTTGAGCGCCTGCACCTCGGTTCGGGCCTCGAGCAGCGCGCGGTTCGTCTGCTCGAGCGAGCGGTTGGTCTCGGCCAGCGCGCGCTCGCGTGCCCGCCCCTTCCGATTGAAGTGTACGAGCATGCCGACCAGCGCCAGCGCCGATGACAGCAGTGCGCCGCTCAACAGGGTGATGAGGCGCTGCCGCTCGAGCCTGGCTTCCTGGACGGCCTGGTCCGCCCGGAGCGAGGCGTTCTCGCGTTCGCGCCGTTCGATCTCGGCCTCGGCCTCCATCGCGCTCAGGCGCTGGAGCGCGCCCTGGTCGAAGATCGAGTCACGTAGCGCGACGTGCGCCTGGAGGTGCTCGAGCGCCTTGGCGGGACGTCCGCGGCGTTCTTCGACCTCGGATAGCGCTTCGAGCAGATCGAGCGCGATCGGCCGTTGGTCACGCGCGCGGGCGGTGCGCAGCCCTTCGTCGAGGTGTCGGAACGCCAGGTCCAGCTGTCCGAGCGTCTGGTGGGCCCGTCCCAGCTCGAGGTGCGCGCGGGCTTCGTGCTGTGGGTTGTCGGCGTCGCGCGCGGTGGAGAGGGCCTCTTCGAGCAGCCGCCGGCCGGCCGCGTGGTCGCCCTGCGCGATCAGCGCCCGACCGAGCCCAAGCGAATTCAAGATGCTTCCGCCGACGGCGTCGGAGGGGGGAATCGATTCGGCGTCGACTCCGTAGAGCTCGAGCGAGGTCCGGAAGAGGTCGGCCGCCTCGGCGTAGCGCCCCTCGTCGAGGTGGAGTTCGGCGAGGTTGAGGCGCGCGTAGGCCCGGCCGAAGCTGTAGTCGGTGCGGTCCGAGATCGCGATCGCCGCCTCGTACGCCTCCCGCGCGCGGTCGAACTGCCCCCAGTCCTGGTAGGTCAGCCCCACGTTGGTCAGCGCGAGCGCCTCGCCGGGCTCTTCGCCGGTCTCGCGCCGATACTGAACCGCCCGCAGGAACGACGACAACGCCAGCTCATAGTTGCCCCCCTGGTAGTGGGCGGCGCCGAGGTTGTTGTAGACCCGGCCGAGCGACGCCCGGTCGTCGAGCGCGGTCCAGAGCTCCCGGGCGTGCCCGAACTGCACGACCGCCGAGTCGTAGCGCGCGAGGTTCCAGTGCGCGAGCCCGAGGTAGTTGTGCGTGCCCGCGAGCGCGGCCGAGTCACCGGCCTCTTCCAGGACGCGGAGCGCCTCGCGCCCGACCTCGAGGGCCCGCTCGTGGGCGCCGTGGTAGATGTGGGCGTACGACAGCTCCTGGAGCGCGACGCCCAGCGGGCCGGGCGGTCCGTCACGCAACGCCGCGACCTGCCCCGCCAGTTCGGCGACGGGGTACGGATCGGACTCGGGAGAGGGGGTGTCCTGGGTGAGGACGACCGAGGCCAGAAGGGCGAGCAATGCGATCGGGTTGGCCATGGGCGTGCTCGAACGATACAGAGGCCGCCCTGCGCCTCAAAGACCTGCGAGGCTCTCTCAAGACATCTTGATTCGGGTCGCTGCCGTGCCGACGCCGGCGCCGCCGTCGCATCTACGCCTTCTACGCCGTACGTTGGCCCTGCAATCGCTCCACCCCCCTGACGGGCCCGAGAGGGCGCCGACCAAACCGGAGGACGGAAGATGGCCAATTCACAGCGGAGCATGGTGAGCATCGTCGCAGTGATCGCGATCGTGATCCTGGTGGGTCTCGTGATCTGGTTCATGCGTGAGGAAGCGGACGACGGTGTCGAGATCGAAATCGGGAGCACCTCGACCCCGGCCTGGGTCCTCACCTGATTCCTCCGAGGTCACGGCAGCGCGCGTTCGCCGCTCTGGTCCTGGCACTCGCCCTGGGGTCCTGCGACGAAGGGCGGGAGCGTCCGGATGAAGATTCCGCGACGACAGCCGGGGACTCCGTGGCCGTGGTGTTCCTCCGGGGTGAGAAGCCTGAGGCGGTCTGGCGGCCGGTCCGCACGTCGGCGGACCGGCTCGTCGCCGCGCTCACCTGGCTTCTGCAGGGTCCAACCCCCGAGGAGCGTGACGCAGGCCTGACGTCGTGGTTCTCATCGGCCACCGTGGGAGCCCTCCGGTCCGCGACCGTCGACGCCGACGGGCACGCCGTCGTCGACTTCCGCGACCTGCCGGCCTTGATTCCCTCCGCGTCGAGCTCGACCGGAAGCACGATGCTCCTCCTCGAGCTCGACCGCACCGTGTTCGGCGTGCCGGGAGTGCGCTCGGTCGAGTACCGCCTGGGCGGAAGCTGCGAGCGTTTCTGGAACTGGCTCCAGTACGACTGTCACACGGTCGAGCGGCCAGGGAACTGACGAAGCGTCGCGATTCGAAGTCGCAAGTCGCTGCCGCGAGTCCAGGTCATTGGCGGACTTCGCTGGAGAAATGCGCTTAGGAGGGCACACCCTACTCCCTGCCTCCGTCCTCCGAGGTGAGAATGCGCGCCCGCCAATTGCTGTCCTCGGCCCTCCTTGCGGCCCTCGCCCTCGTGGCCTGTGAAGACGACGGGGCGACTCCCGTCTCGCCCGAGCGCTCCGACCCCGGCCCTGCGGTACTGCCCGAAGCGCCCCGCATGAACCCCCTCTCCACCGGCATCGAGGGGTACCCGACGGTCGGCGAACAACGGACCGGCTTCATCGTCGGACCGAACGGCAGGCCGCTCGAGGTCCATTACGAACTCCACGACGGATTCGCCGTGTGGCAGGGCGACATGATCATCGGGCGCGAGGGCGAGATCGCCCGGTCGATCGCGGAACTCGACTTGACGCGTCCCGGTCCGCTCCGTGGTGTCGTCATCGGTGCGGACGGCGGCAACAACCGCTGGCCCGGTGGGGTGATTCCCTACACCATCAACGCTGCCAATCCCCCGACGCAGTCGATCGTCGACGACGCCATCGACTGGATCGAAGACCAGACCCCCGGTGTCACGCTGGTGCCGAGAACCGGTGAGGCCGACTACGTGACCTTCCAGAACGCGTCCGGCTGCTCATCCGAGATCGGCCGGGTCGGCGGCCAGCAGTTCATCAACCTGAAGGTCAACGATGGGATTTCGCTCTGCACGGTCGGAAATGCGGCCCACGAAATCCTGCACGCGCTCGGCATGTACCACGAGCACACGCGCTGCGACCGTGACGATTTCGTGTCGATCGACTACGACGAAATCGAGGAGAACCGCGAGGGCAATTTCTACAAGGCCGGTTCGGGCTCGGAGGACGGCGACTGCTCGGGTGCCTTCGACGTTGGCGCCTACGATTTCGGCTCGATCATGCATTATCCGGTCGATGCCTTCGCGGTCGGCTCGAACCCCACCATCATTCCGACCGTGACGGTGCCCCCCGGCGTTACCATCGGACAGCGGAACGGCTTGAGCGACACCGATGCGGCCACCATCGATCAGCTCTACGGTGTGAACAATGCCTCGCCGGTGCCCGAGGTGGCGATCACGGGCGCTCGTCTCGAGGGTTCCGTCCTCTCCTTTGATGGCACCGGCTCGTCCGACGCCGACGACGACCAGGACCTGCTCGGTTTCTCATGGATCTTCGGCGACGGGACGTGCCCGGGTGCGGCGGCATGCTCGGACGACAACCCCACCCACGTCTACGCCCAGGACGGCACCTTCGGGTGGTCCCTCTCGGTGACCGACGGTTTCGACACGGGGGCGATGGGTGCGACGCTGGACATTCTGAACGTCGTGCCGAGCGTGAGCGCGGGTCCTGACGTCACACTGGACGAGGGCGACGTGTTCAGCCGCAATGGATCGTTCACCGATCCGGGTGCCGACCCATGGAACGCGACGATCGATTACGGCGACGGCGGAGGCGCGAATCCCCTCGGGCTCTCGAACAAGACCTTTGTGCTCTCGCACACCTACGTCGACGACGTCGGCAGCCCGTTCACACTGACCGTGGCCGTAACCGACGACGATGCAACCGGTACGGACGACGTGTCGATCAGCGTCACGAACGTCGCGCCGACGGTCGATGCCGGGTCCGACGCAGAAGTCGAGTCGGGTGGTACCTTCCAGTTTTCGGGCAGCTTCTCGGACCCCGGCGTGGTCGACAACCCATGGAGTTGGTCGATCGACTGGGGTAACGGCAGCGACGTGAGCGGCAGCACCGACGATCAGGCGGCCATGATCGAGGACGATCTCGGCGTTTGTGGCGCGGGAATCTATACGGTCACGCTCACCGTCACGGACAAGGACGGTGGCGTGGACTCGGACGACCTCGAACTCACCGTGGCGTACGTCGCGGTCCAGATCGACATCCTGCCCGGGTCGGATGCGAATCCGATCAATCGGAGGGGGGGTGGAAGCCTTCCGGTGGCGATTCTCGGATCGGTCGAGTTCGACGTGTCCGACCTCGACCTCTCTACGCTCGTGCTGGGCGACGAGGTAGGCAGCGAGACCGCGATCGGCCAGAAGAACAACGGCACCTACGAGGCCTACGTTGAAGACGTGAACGCCGATGGCATCGAAGACCTCGTGGTCATGTTCCCGAATCGGTCCCTGGTCCAGAATGACGTGACGGAGACGACGACAGAGCTGGTGCTCAGGGGCGTTCAAGCCGACGGTTGCACGAACGTTCGCGGTGTTGGCACCGTGAGCGTGCTGGGCGACTGAGGCGCAGGAACGGAACCCGGACGGCGGGCCGGGGGGACAAGAACGCTCCCCGGCCCGCTTGCCACCCTCTCACCACTTCGGAGGTCGACTACCGATGCGTGCGTTGTTGCCGGTTGCGAGCGCCGTGCTGTTCGTCGCAGGGGGGTGTGCCGGCTCGACGGGTCCGAGCGAAGAGGCGCTCACCCTCGAAGTTGCTGCGGAGACGCAGCCGTGCATCGGCGAGATGCGGCAGCGCTGCTTGCAGGTGCGCGCCCCCGGGGACGAGAGTTGGCGGCTCTTCTACGAGCCGATCATGGGCTTCGAGCACGTAGAGGGGGTCCGCTACCTGCTCGAGGTGGCGCGGCGTCCTGTCGAGGACCCGCCAGCCGACGGCTCGAGTTTCACGTACCGCCTCGTCCGAGTGATCGAACGCGACCCGGCGGAGTCGGGCGCAGGGAGCGGCGGAGCGTAGCGGGTCGGCCGAGCGCCGCGAGCTGCTTGCCGCCCCGGGCTCTGGTAGCCATGGTGTGCGCATGCGCACATCCGCCGAGTACCTCGCCCTCGTGCTCCTGGCCGTTGCCTCGTCGACGGCTGCAGAGCACCTCGCCGCCCAGAACCTCACGCAGACTGAAGCACGCATCGCGGAGGCCGCGAGTGCCAACCAGCCCGCCGCCGTGCGGCTCCTCGAAGAAACCGTGAACATCAACAGCGGGACCCTCAACGTCGAGGGCCAGCGGCGCGTGCACGACGCCATGGCGCCCCACTTCGAGGCGTTGGGATTCACGGTTCGCTACGCGGGCCCCGACGTGCCCCAGCGCGGGGGGCACCTGGTCGCCACCCGCACGGGAGAGAGGGGTCCGCATCTGCTCCTGATCGGGCACCTGGACACCGTGTTCGAAGAGGACAGCCCGTTCCAGAGCTGGGAGATGCTCGACGACAGCATCGCCCGCGGGCCCGGCGCCGCCGACATGAAGGGCGGTAACGTGGCCATCTGGTCGGCCCTCGAAGCGCTGCACGCCGCGGGCGCGCTCGAGGGCACCACGATCACCGTGGTGCTCACGGGCGACGAAGAGCGCCCCGGGACGCCCGTCGATGCCGCCCGCCGCACACTGGTCGAGGCGGGCGAAGCCGCCGACATCGCGCTCGGGTTCGAGGGCGGTACCCCCGGACTCGGCGTGATCGCGCGCCGGAGCGCAAGCTCCTGGCGCATCGACGTATCCGCCACCACCGCGCACTCGTCGGGCGTGTTCAACGACCGCGTCGGGGCGGGCGCGATCTACGAGGCCGGCCGCATTCTCGAGGACTTCTACAGCGAGATCCGCGGCGAAGAGAACCTGACCTTCAACGCCGCTACCATCGTGGGTGGCACCGAGGCCTCGTGGAACGACGACGACGCGCGCGGCGAGGCGTTCGGCAAGACCAACGTGGTGCCGCCCGCCGCAGTGCTCACCGGCGACATTCGCACCATCACCGACGACCAACTCGAGCGCACGCGCGCCAAGATGCGCCAGATCGTCGCGCGCCCGCTGCCCGGCGCGCAGTCGGAAATCACCTTCTACGACGGGTATCCGAGCATGCCGCCGACGGCGGCGAACCGTGAACTGCTCGCCGTCTACAGCGAGGTCAGCGAGGCGTTGGGCATGGGGCCCGTCGAGGCCTTCGATCCGGGCCGGCGGGGGGCTGCCGACATCTCGTTCGTGGCGTCGGTGGTAGACGCCGGCCTCGACGGGCTCGGGCCCGAGGGAAGCGGCTCGCACACGGTCGAAGAGACCGTCAACCTGCGGTCGCTCGAGCGCGCCGCCCAGCGGGCGGCCGTGCTGATCTATCGGCTCACCCGCGACGGGTCATAGGCGCTCAGAACATCGAGTTCACGACCCACTCGCCGGCCGTGCCGAGCGCGGACATCAGCAGCGCACCGCCGAGGGCCCACTTGAAGCTGTCGATCGTCAGATGGTCGGTGACGGCGTCGGTGATCTTGAGCAGGATCGCGTTGATCAGAACCCGCGTGATGAAGGCCAGCAGGAAGGCGAGCCCGAGCGTGGCCACCGTAAATACCGCGAAGAAGAGCCAGCCGAGCAGGAAGTTCAGCACGCCGAAGATCGCGGCGACGAGCAGCGCGCTCTGGCCGTTCTTGATGTGGAAGCCGGGAAGCACGGCCGCGGTCACCCAGACCGCGAGCGAGAGAATCAGCCAGGAGAGAATGAGGCCCATGGGTCGTGTCCTCCGGATTCGGGCGGCGTCGAAGTAGCGGTACGCCAACATAGGGAGGGTGGACGGCAGACGGAAAGGCGTCAACGTGGCCCGTAGCCGACCGCCACCCCGAGGCCGAGCCGGAACCCGCGCGGATCAGCGAGCACGCGCCCGACCCCGGAGGAGCCCGAGGCGTTGGTGGCGGTCACCCGCAGCCGAACGTCGAGCGAACGCCCGGCCGCGAGCGGCGTCTCGGCCCCCACCCGCCAGACCGGCCGCTCGCCGGTGAAGGAGCCGTGCCCGCCTGCGAAGCCCGTTAGCGCGGAGGCCCTCATACGGATGTCGGCGCCGACCCCTAACGGTGAGCGCCCGCCCGAATGAATCGCCAGGGGATTCACGGCGAGGCTCCACCTGCCGCCGAGATGCCGTTCGGCGCGGATCTCGGCGAGTAGATACCCCTGCTGGTCGTCCCAGTCCCGCCCCACCGACACCCGGTGCACCCAGGTCAGGGGGGCGCCCTCGGCCTCGTCGGACAGGGCGAGGCTCGCCCCGATGCGGTACTCCCAGCTGGACCCCAGGTCAGCCTCCAGAATCGCCGGCGCATCGGCGCCCTGGAGGCGGGTCGCGAGCAGCTCGATCTGAAAGCGGCGGCCCAGCCCCTGGCTGGCGTGCACAGCCCACGCGCCGCGGGTGTCGGCGAAGGTCTCGACCCTGCCACGGCCGGGCCGAACGAGCGGCCCCGGCCTACCCGCCGCGCCCGCCGCACCCGACGAACCCCCTGCGGGGGGCGGCTCGGTGACCGACGGCGTGTAGCGAATCCCCACGGCGTAGAGCGTTTCGACGCTGCCTGGAAGGGTGAGGTGGCGGGTTACGGGCGTGACCCCGGCCGCGTTCGTGAGCGCCGCGTCGAGCGCGACCCGATCGGTGGCATGCCAGGCCAGGGCGAGCCACCAGGCGGCGGTTCGGCGAAAGTGCCCGTCGGCGTCTACGACGTTGTCGCCCGGCCCGATCGGAACCTCGACCGCGCCCCGGGCCGCGAACCGGGTGCCGAACTCCCGGCGCAGGGAGGCACCAAGGCGCGCCGTCGTGCCGTAGTAGCCGGCGCCCATCAGAACCGAGGGCAGCGTCGCGACCGAGGGTACGAGGGTGAACCGTGTCGCGCCACCGGCCGCCTGGACGGTCAGGGGAACCTCGAGTGAGAACGCCGCGAACCGACGCTCGTCGCGGACCGGACCCGCGTTGAACAGCCCCGGGTCGCTGCCCTGCCAGACCGCCTGCGCCGTGGCGCGGTACCCTAGTGCCAAGGCTCGCCAGGACCCGAGCCGGCCCTGCAGCGCGAGCGCCGGGGTGACGAGCGACTTGGCGCGGCGACGCCCACGCACCGGTCCCCAGGTCGGGTCGTCGTTGACTTCGATGCCCAGCTGGAGCGCGAGACGCTCGGCGGGCCACCAGGCGATCTCGCCCTGGTAGCTCTGGTTGCCGGTGCCGGTCGGTGAGCCGAGCGAGCCCCCCTCGCCCGACGACGCGCGGAAGGGAGAGACGTAGCCGGTGACGAACCGCCACGAGCCGACGGCCGGGTAGGGCATGGCCTCGGCCAGGTCGGCGAGCCGGGACGAGACGAGGGGCGAGGGTGATTGGCCCTCGAGGGGTGGGGCCACGGCCACCTGGGCGGCCAGGGCCGCCGCGGCCAACCGGGCCGCGAGACAGGCGCACGGGATCGCACGGTGGCCGGTGGGGAAGCGCGCTGCGAGCATGCCCGAGAGGGTCGCGCCCCGCCGTGTTCGGGGCAAGGCGACGCGAGCGGGCGCCCTGCCGCTGCCGCGCGTGAGTGGATACTGGACAGCCCGAGGGCCGACCGGCTAGGCTGTCTGCCATGCCTCCCGAACACTCCCCGACGCCTCCGCCCGAACCCTCCATGCAGCCCGAGGCGCCACCCGGTGGCGATCCCGACGCCAGGTACGGCGACGAGATCTCACTGCTCGAGATCGCGAACGTCCTGCTCCGGCATCGCTACCGGATCGCGGGTACGGCGCTCGTCTTCGGGCTGATCGGCGCGCTGATCGCGGTGCTGGGGGGGCGCAGCTACCGGGCCACGGCCGCGTTCGTGCCGCAGAGCGGCGACGCGCAGCAGGGCCGGCTGGCGTCGCTCGCGGGCCAGTTCGGAGTGAGCGTACCGCTCGGCGACGCAGCGGGCGAGTCGCCCGCGTTCTACGCCGAGCTCGTGCGCTCGCGCGAGATCCTTCGGCCGATCGCCGAAGCGTCATACGAGGTCGTGGGGCCGGGAAGGGGACTCGGCGAGGGCGAACGACGGCGGGGCACCCTGGCCGAGCTACTCGAGATCGACGCGCGAACCCCCGAGCTGGCGGTCCAGGACGCGATCGAGTGGCTCCAGGACGAAGCGGTCACCGTCCAGACGGGCCGTGAAACGGGGGTGGTCCGGCTCGAGGTCGAGACTCCCTGGGCGAGCCTCTCGCACGCGGTGGCCGGGCGAGTGATCGAGCTGGTCAACGACTTCAACCTCGAGACCCGCCAGTCCAGGGCCGCGGCCGAACGGGCGTTCATCGAAGAGCGCCTCGCCGAAGCCCAGGACTCGCTCCTGTCGGCCGAGGGGCGACTCGAGGCGTTTCTTCAGGGGAATCGCCAGTTCGACAACTCGCCCGAGCTGCGCTTCCAGCACGACCGGCTGCAGCGGCAGGTGTCGCGCAACCAGACCATCGTGACCTCGCTGGACCAGGCTTTCGAGGAGGCACGGGTGAGCGAGGTACGAAACACCCCGGTGATCACCGTGGTCGAGGCGCCCGCGCGCCCGCTCGAGCCCGAACCCCGGGGGCTGGCCCTGCGCGTCGCGCTCGGCGTCGTGCTCGGCGGCATGGTGGGGCTCTTCATGGCGTTCGGACACGAGATGATGCGGCGAGAACGCGAAGAGGGAACCGAGAGCTACGCGGAGTTCAGGGAGCTGTGGAGGAGAACGTGGTACGATCTGCGAACGTTCGGACGGCGGCGGTCGTGAGGGTCCGCCGGACCGGGTGGCGGGGGGTCGGCGTCGCGATCCTGGCGTCGGCGCTGGCGCTCGTGCCCGCACCGCTGGCGGGGCAGGCCGTCGACGCCCGCGACCTCGTGCGCGAGCGCACCGGGCAGGAGGTGAGCCAGCAGGAGATTCTCGACCGGTTGCAGCGCTCCGGGCTCTCGCGTAACGAAGTCCGGAATCGGCTGCTCGGGCTCGGGCTCGATCCCGCGCTGGCCGACCCCTATTTCGACCGGCTCGAAGGGCGCGGAGTGGGAGAGCTGCCCGATCCCGACGCGGGCTTCGTCGCCGCGCTCGCGCGCATGGGGCTGCTCGAGCCGGGCACGCCGACCCCCGGCGCGGGCGCCGTGCCGCTCCCGACCCCCCGCACGGCCCGTCCGGACAGCATGTCCGAAGCCGGCGACCTGCCCATCTTCGGCAAGGCGACCTTCGCACGGGCCACGTCGCAGT
>CBFGQV010000067.1:0-10416 GCA_965651045.1 uncultured bacterium | reverse complement strand
TCGTCGGCTGCCGAGAGTGGGGCACCGTCGGTGTCCAGCGCGAGCACCAGGTCGTGGCGTGCCGCGTCGGGCACGATGCGTGCGGCCACCGCGCGCTCGCCTGCCAAGAGCGCGTCGAGCGCACGGAACGTGACGCGCACCCGCGCCACCGGGGCGTCGAAGCGATGAAGGACGTCGGCCCCCTCGTCGAGCACGGCGATCAGGCCCCGCTCGTCGAGGGGTGTGCCCGGGCCGGCAGCGTCGAGGAACTCGAGGTCGACGACCACGACGCCGTCGCCCGGATCAGGGAGTGCACGGCAGGGTGTCGCGAACCGGTAGCCGACCACGCCGGCCACCGCGAACGGCGCCTCGTCCGAGACCGCCGAGGGTGTGCCGTCGGGGTTGAGCCCCGCCGGCTCGTCACTGCACGCGACGACGAGGGCCGCCACCGCCCAGACCCACCCGATACCTCCTGCCCGGCCTGCCATGGTCGCTCGCTCCCCTACGTAAGACGTTTCCATGGTAGGAGAACGACCCGCGGGGGCCGGGCGTGACGAGCGTCAGCCGCCGGGCGGCACCTCGGTGAGCCCGGGCAGGCTCCTGGGATCGACGCTGATCGAGCCGTAGCGCACGACCCAGTGCAGATGGGGCCCCGTCACGCGGCCGGTGGCCCCGACCAGGCCGATGGGGGTGCCGGCCGACACGGTATCCCCCTGACTCACCAGTTGCTCGCTCAGGTGGAAGTAGCCGCTCACCAGCCCGCCGCCGTGGTTCAGGTAGACGATGCGTCCGGCGAGCAGGAAATCGTCGACCAGCTCGACAACGCCACGCATCGGCGCACGCACGGTGTCGCCGGGCTCGCCGTCCAGGTCGAGGCCCATGTGGCGGCTCGATACCTGGTCGTTGAACACGCGCCCGTTGCCGAAGCCGCTCGTGACGCGGTCCCGCCGCGGAAGCACCACCTCGGTGCCTCTGAGGCGGGGCGTGCGGTGGGCGTTGGCCGACACGGCGCGCGCCTTGGCCTGGTCCTCGGCGAGCCGGGCCTGGTCGGCGGCGTTCAGGGGTGAGCCGAGACGCGGCGCGACCGTGAGGCGCTCGTGCCGGTAGCTGCCCTCGGCGACCGAGACGCGAGGTTGGAGCACGTGCGTGCCGCCTCCGGCGTCGCGCACGACGACCCGCGTCTCCAGCGCGTCCGAGGCGTCGATCGGCACTGCGGCGAGGCTCTCCCACGCGCCGTCTGCGGCGCGCTCGAAGTGAAGCGTCTCGCCCGCGGCCTCTCCCGTAACCGACGCGATCGAGCCGCCGGGGTCTGCCACACGCAACACGAAGAGGTGGCCCTGGACGGGGCGTTCGGGCGCCACCGTGACGGAAGGCGCCTCGGCCGGAGGCGACTGGGCGAGTGCCGTCGCAGGGGCCGCGAGCAGGAGGGTCGCGAGCGTCGGAAGGTGGCGGCGAAGGGTCATGACTCGGGTACACCGTGAGGAAAGACCTGTTCGACCGGCCCGGTCGCAGCCTATCTTTCGGCTCATGCTCCAGCACATGCCCCCGGGGCGGATCGCGCTCGTCTACGCGACCTTCGGCGCGCTTTGGATCGTCGCCTCAGACTGGATCGTCGGCGGCGGCCCCGATCCGTCGCCCGCCGCGCAGACCGTGAAGGGCCTCGCGTACGTGGCCGTCACGGCGCTCCTCGTGTACGTCCTCGCGCGCCGGGGGCATCAGGAACTCCGCCGAAGCGAGGCACGCGAGCGCGCCCTGGTGCGCGCGTCACCGCTGGCCCTCGTGAGCCTCGACCTCGACGGGCGAGTTCGGAGCTGGAACGAGTCGGCCACGCGCATCTTCGGGTGGTCGGCCCAGGAAGCCGTCGGTCACATGCTGCCGTTCGTGCCCCCCGAAAAGCAGGAAGAGTTCGCCCGGCTCCGTGCCCGCGTGGCGGGGGGCGAGTCGTTCACCGGGCTCGAGATCGAGCGCCGCCGCAAGGACGGCAGCGAGGTTCCGATCAGCCTGTCGACCGCTCCGGTGCTCGACGGGGCCGGGGCCGTCGTGGGCATCATGGCGGCCATCGAAGACATCACCGAGCGCCGCCGGCAAACGGCGGAGCGCGAGCGGCTCGAGGAGCAGCTCTTCCAGGCCCGGAAGATGGAGTCGATCGGTCGGCTTGCCGGGGGCCTCGCGCACGACTTCAACAACATGCTCACGGTCATCGTCGGGCATGTCGATATGGCGCTCGAGGCGCCCTCGCTCGACCCTTCGGTCCGCCAGGATCTCGAGCAGGTCGCGGGGGCGGCGCGACGCTCGTCCGACCTCATCGGCCAGCTCCTCTCGTTTGCGCGCAAACAGGTGATCGCGCCCCGCCCCCTCGACCTGAACGAGGCCGTCGAGGCCCGCCTCGCCATGCTCTCACGCCTGATCGGCGAGAACATTCGCCTCACCTGGGAGCCCGCCTCGGGACTCGGGCACGTGCGGCTCGACCCGTCACAGCTCGACCAGCTGCTGACGAACCTGCTCGTGAACGCGCGCGACGCGATCGACGACGTGGGCGAGATCACGGTCGAGACCCACGACGCGGAGTTCGACGAGGCCTACTGCGAGGAGCACCTCGGTTTCGAGCCCGGCCGCTACGCATGCCTGGCCGTCACGGACACCGGCGCGGGTATGGACCGCGAGACCGTCGAGAACATCTTCGAGCCCTTCTACTCGACGAAGGCACCCGACGAGGGTACCGGCCTCGGGCTCGCGACCGTCTATGGCATCGTTCGGCAGCACGGCGGGTTCATCAACGTTTACAGCGAGCCGGGTGAGGGAAGCACCTTTCGCGTCTACCTGCCGCTCGTGGGCGAGGCGCCCGCCGACAGCCAAAGGGGGGATGCCCGGTCGGGTGCGGCGGCCGAGCCGGTCGGCGGGACCGAGACGATTCTCTTGGTCGAAGACGAGCCCGCGTTGCTCACGCTGGCCGAGCGCGTGCTCGTGCGGCTGGGCTATACCGTGCTGTCGGCACTCGGGCCGGACGAGGCTCTCAGGCGGGTCGCCGAGCACGAGGGCCGAGTGGACCTGCTCGTGACGGACGTGATCATGCCGGGCATGAACGGCCGGGATCTCTGCCTTCGACTGCAGGCACAGCGCCCCGGCTTGCGCTGCCTCTACATGTCGGGGTACACGGCCAACGTGATCGTGCACCGCGGGGTGCTCGACCCCGGCGTGCGCTTTCTGCCCAAGCCGTTCACCTCGAACGGCCTCGCCCGCGCCGTGCGCGAGGCGCTCGACGAGGGCTGACGCGCGTCGCCCTGGCGCGTCTCAGTTGTTTCCACCACCGCCCCCGCGCGCGAGGTTGCGGTAGTACTCCTCGACGAGCGAGCGGAAGCCGGGCGGCACGTCGTCGCTACCCCTGATGGCGGCGCGCCCGGCGGTCTCGCCCTGGACCTCACGCCGCAGCGTGAACTCGACTCTGCCCAGGCTTTCGCGGAGTGTTTCGCGGAGCGCGGCGACCTGGGGCAGGTCCTGGTAGGTCTCCAGGTCGCGCAGCTCGTCGAGGGCGCCGATCGCACGGTCGAGTTCCGATGCCTCGGCGTCGCGCCCTTCTTCGCGCAGCGCATCGCGCAGCGCGGTCGCCTCGTCGAAGCGCTCCTGGAACTCGCGCTGGAAGGCGCGGGCCTCGGCGTCGGTGAAGGGGCGACGCATGCCCGCGCCGTCGGCCGCGCCGCCTCGGGCGTCGCCTCCGCGCGGTGCACCGGCCTGGGCGTTCCCACCACCCTGGGGGTTTCCCTCCTGGGCCCGTCCCTCCTGCGGCTGACCACCTTCCTGCGGCTGGCCACCCTGCGGCTGGCCCTGACCCTCGCCGCGCGGCTCCTCGCCGCCCTGCTGCTCACCCTCCTGCCCGCGACTGTCCAGACGCCGCTCGAGCGATTCGACACCGCGTTGCAGGTCCTGAGCGCGGTCGAGCGCCTCTTCCATGCCCCGGTCGTCGGTCAGCCGCTCGGCGGCCTCGGACGCCTCGGCCATGCTCTGGCGGAGCGCTTCGAAGTCTTCTTCGAGGCCGCGCTCGAAGACGCGCGCCACTTCGCGTTCCCGCTGCTCGACCGTGCCTCGTGAATAGAGCAGCTTGGCCTGCAGGTTCGCGTCCTCGATGGCGCGGGCCGCGTTGCCGATCGTGCGGGCGGCGTCGGGGTCTTCCTGCCGCGCGTCGGCGGAGAGCCGCTCCAGGTCGGCGCGAAGCTGCCCGACCTCGCCCGCCATCTCGGTCTTCTCGTCCTGGATCTCGCGCACCTGTCGCTGGCGCTCGGCGGGATCGTCGGAGAGCTGTTCGACGCGTCGCGTGATGTCGCGCTGGCGTTCCTGGAGCCGCTCGACCCGTTCCGCGGCCGAACGGGCATCGTCGCCGATGCGGTCCTCGCGCGAACGCTCGAGCCGACGCTGCGCGTCCTGCAGTCGGTCGAGGGCGCGCGCCGCCTCGGCGCTGCCCTGGGCGCCACCCTGGGCCGCCGAGTTCCGCATGGCGTCGGCCGCCTCCTGCAGCCGCCGGGCGGTCTCGTCGAGCTGTCGGTCGCCGGTCTCCCGGGCGAGCTGCTGCAGCTGACGGGCGGCCTCCTCGGCCTCGTCGGCGAGTTCGCGCTGGCCCTGGGCTGCGCCCCCGCCGCCGGCCTGGCCTTGCTGTGCGCGCGCCCGCTGGCGCTCGGCTTCGGCCTGCTGCCTGCGCGCGAGCTCGTCGAGCCGCTCCATCAGCTCGTCGACCTCGGACGCGTTCTGCTGCCGCTCGCCCCGCTGCACGGTCTCGTACTGGTTGCGAAGCTTGTCGAGCTCGAGCTCGAAGAGATCGGCGAGGTCTTCGGCGTTCGGCTGGTTTCCGCCGCCACCGCCACCGCCCTGCTGTTGTTGCTGCAGGCTCACGTAGCGCTCGTAGCTCTCTTCGGCCCGCTGCAGCACGCGGAGCGCCTGCTGTTCGGGCGCGAGGGCTTCACGTGTGCGGCCGGCTCTCAGGTGCTCCTCGGCCGCTTCCATCGCCTCGATGGCCTCCGGCAGCATCTCGGCGATCGTGCGGAACTGTTCCTCTGCCTCGGCGAGGCCTCGATTGGTCATGCGCTCGACCAACGTGCCGACCTGCTCGCGCACGCGACCCTGCGCGAGCGCGACGCTCGTCGTGCTCTCGCCGAACTCGGCGTCGTCGTAGCGGTCGCGGTCGCGGGTCAGGTTGAAGGTCGCGGCGATCACCTGCCGTTGCAGCTCGCTGAGCTCGGGCTCGGCCTGGCCGCCCTCGCCGCCCCCGCCCGGAGGTCCGCCCTGCTGCTCGGCCTCGCGGTAATCGACCCCGAACGGGCGCACGTTCAGGAAGTAGATGTCGCTCACCGCTTCGGCGCCCGGGCCCTGCTGGTCGCGCGCGACGGCGTAGAAGCTGATGACGTCGCCGGGCTCGAGCTCGTAGTCTTCGAGGTAGAGCGTGTGTCCGACCGTGACCTGCGGCGCGGCCCCGGCGCCCGGGCGCTCGAGCACGAGCGTGTCTTCGGGCTCGCCGTTCACACTGTAGGCGAGCAGGACCTCCCGCACGCCGTAGTCGTCGTCGGCCTGCACCTCGAGGTAGACCTCTTCGATCGGGCTTGCCTGGGTGTCGCGGCCCGGCTTGGTCACGCGCACGGAGGGTGCCGCGTCGCGGAGAAGGTCGATCGCGTACTGGGGCGAGGCGCCGATGAAGCTCCCGTCCGGCAGCGCGAGCTCGATCTCGTAGAAGCCCCGCTCGCGCACGGTGAGCGTACCTTCGAGCGTGCCGTCGCCCGCGAGCGCGAGCGCGAGCGTGTCGTCGCCCACGACGACGCGGCCCGCTTCGGTGGGCACCGTGGGCGTGACGCGGAGCGTGACCTCGGTGCCCGCGAGGGCGGCGATGTCGCCGCCGTTCTCGACGACCCGTGGCTCGAGCCCCGTGTACGACGGATACCGATATTCGTGCTGCATCTCGCCCACGTAGGGCAGGTCGGCCACCTCGATGCGGTAGGTCGGCGAGCGAATGCCGTCGGACTCGACGAAGTAGTCGGCACTCTCGTCGAGGTCGAGCAGCAGCACCTCGAACGAGCCGTCCGCCGTCGGAATCATGCTGAAGCGACGGTACGGCTCGTCGGCGCTCCGCCGCGTGAAGAGGGTGACCTGTTCCGAGGTGAATCCCCCGAGACTCGCTTGCACGAACTGGTCCGAGCCGCGCGCTACCGTCGCGTCGCCCGGCAGGACCGTGATCGAGTAGGGGTTCACGGTGGCGGCATCGGTCGTCGGCAGCAGAGCCGTGAGTCCGGTGCGGAGCGGCGCGGGTCCGAAGAGCAGAACCAGGAGCGCGGTGAGCGTCAGCGCGACGAGGGCGCCGCTGGCCCGCTGGAGCCCGGTCTGGTCGATGCGCCGACCGTCGTCGACGGCACGCGCGCGCTCGACGGCCCGCGAGACCAGGCGGTCGAGGAGCGCAGGTGAGGCGGGTGTGCGGCCGGTCGTCTGCGTGCGACGCGCCTCGAGGGCGCCGAGAATGGCCGCCTCGAGCGAGGGCTCGTGCTCTTCCAGGTACAGGGCGACCTGCTCGTCGCTCACGCGGCGGAAGAGCGGGCGGAGCACGAACCATCCGCCGAGCGCCGCGACCGTCGTCCAGGCGATCCAGCGGAAGGCGGTGACGGCGCGCTCGGAGAAGCGCGCCCATTCGACGCCGAACGCCGAGAGCAGGAACGTGACGAGCCCGACCGCGAGCACGAGCGCGAGTCCGCGCAGCAGGATCCTGAGACGCCAGCGGCGCCGGACAGTGCCGAGTAGCCGGGTCAGTTCGTCACGTCGATTCATCGCTCTCCCCCTCACGTGGCTCCAGCATGCGTCGGTGTCCGCGCCGCCCGTCGAGAAAGGCGGTTGGACAGAATCGTCTCCAGCACCAGCAATGCGAAGGCGCCCACGAGCAGCCAGCGCCAGACGGACTGGCGCCGCTCGCGGTCCTCGCGTCGGAGATCCTCTGCGCCCTGTACCGTACCCGCGCCGTCCTGGAGGTTGCCGGGGCCGGTGAGCAGCGACGCCTCGACCTCGTCGGCGTCGAGCGGCGTGAGCTCGGCCTCGGCCGGGTCGACGTTCACGGCGACGGCGACCGGTCGAACCTCGGAGCGGCCGGGCGGGCGGATCTCGTAGAAGCCGCGTTCGGCCAGCTCCAGGTAGTGGTTCGACTCGCCCACCGGGAGCGCGAGGTCGACACCCCCCGGCGTGAGCACCACGCGCGCTTCGGCGGCGGCCACGGCCTCGCTCACCTCGCCGAGCCCCGCCGTCGCCATCGCGCGGGCGTCGGTCACGTCGAGCACCTGGCCCGCCACGAATGCCTCGAGCACGTCGCTCTGCCCCGAGGCGTGCCGGACCAGCTGGTGCACGAAGGGCAGGAAGACCGGCTGGAGCGCGAGGTCGGTCCAGAACGCGTCGAGCGTCGACGCCCACACGAGCAGGCGACCCTCGCCGACCCGGCGCTCGACGAGCGCGGGCGAGCCGTCGTCGAAGCGGGCGAGCAGGGCGAGCGAATCGGCCTCGAGGTCGGCGGGCTCGATCTGCCAACGGCGCACGCGGAAGAAGCGGGCGCTGGTGAAGTCGCCCCGCCGAGGCCCCCTGAAGATCTCGAAGACCGGGTGGTCGTAGTCCAGGAATCCGAGGCGCCCGCCCCGGACCTCGTCGCGGTCCTCGGCGGCGCCGAGGGTGCCCGGAACGAACCCGGGCTGGTCGGCGGGCCAGCCGCCGCGCTCGCCCGCGACGAGCACCAGCCCCCCGCCGGCCTCGACGAAGGCGCGAAGGCGCGCGCCCTCGCCCCCGCCCGGGAACCGGCGCCCGTTCAGGACCACCACTCGGTAGCCCTCGAGCGCGGCTGCGTCGGGCACGTCGCCTCCCGACACCTCCACACGAAAGCCCTGCCCGGTCGAGATCCGGAGCGCGCCGGCCAGGTAGAGGCTCGGCTCGCCCCCGCGCCCCGGCGGGTCCAGGATCAGCACTCCCGCCGAGCGCCCCGGACTCAGCACGAAATGGTGCGCGTTGTCGTGCGGGAGGGCGTCGTCGTCGATGCGGACGGTGCCCCGCGTGTGCGGCTCGACCAGGGTGAAGGGCTCGAAGGGCACGACCGCGGACCCGGCGGCCGGGAGCGTGACCGGCCGCCGCTGCGCCTCGCGCCCGTCGAGCTCCAGCACGGCGGTGACCTCGCGCTCGCTCTGCCCGCCGACCCTGGTGAGCCGTGCCGTCGGCGTCACGCGTTCGCGCCCCTGGAACAGCTCACGCTCGAGCCCCACACCGGCCACCGCGAGGTTCTCGTCGAGGGGCTCGCCCACCTGCACGGTGCGCACCACCGTGCCGGGCGGAAGCGCCACACCCTCGTCGCCTGTCCAGCCGCCCCGCTGAAGGTCGCTCACCAGCACGAGCTCGCGCCCGGGCAGCTCGGACTCTTCGAGAATCGTCTGCGCCAGCTTCAGGCCTGGACCGTAGCGCGTGGCCCGGTCGCTCACGCGTGCCGTGTCGAGCGCAGCCTGCACGCGCGCAAGGTCGCTGGTCGAGCGCACGGCCGCCGCCGCGCTCTGGTCGAAGAGCACGAGGCTCACGCGGTCGAGGGGCCCGAGCGCGCGCACCGCGTCGAGGGCGGCGCGGCGAGCTTCGGTCCAGCGGTCGCCCACGGCCATGGAGTAGGAACGGTCGAGCACCACCACGCGCTCGGTCGGCCCGCTCGACGCCGCGCCCGCGACCTGTTCGTCGACCAGGAACGGCCGCGCGAAGGCCAGCGCGAGAAGCGCGAGGGCGAGCCCCCGGAGCAGGAGCAGGAACCAGTGATGAATGCGTCGTCGGTTCTCGGCCCGGTACGGTACGCGGTCCAGGAACATGAGCGACGGAAACGGCACCACCCGGTCCCGCTGCTTTCGCGTCAGGTGGACGATGATCGGCACCGCCAGGGCGGCGAGCCCTACGAGGAAGGCCGGTACCAGGAACGAGAGCGGCATCGCGGCTACCTCACCCGCGCCCTGCGCTCTCGGATCGTCAGGTACCGGAAGAGCGCACCGTCGAGCGGCTCGGAGGTGTCGAGCAGGACGTAGTCCATGCGCTCGCCGGTGATGCGGCGCTCGAGCTCGGCGACGTGCTCGCGGACCAGCTCCCTGTACCCGTCGCGCAGCTTGGCGGGCAGCGCCGGCAGCTGCTCACCGGTCTCCATGTCTTCGAAGCTGGTCGGATCGTCGAAGGGCAGCTCGCGTTCGGCGGGGTCGAGCAGGTGGAAGACGATCACGTCGTGGCCCCGGCCGCGGAGCAGGCGCAGCGCCCCGATGACCCGCTCGGGGTCCTCGTAGAAGTCGCTCACGACGAGCACGATGCCCCGGCGGGGCAGTCGCTCGGCCGCCACGACGAGCGCGTCGTGCAGCGAGGCCTCACGCCCGCCGTCTCGCCGCGCGGGCGCGATGCGGTCGAGGGTGACGAGCGCCCGTTCCAGGCCGCGGGCCGACGCGCGAACCCACTCGCGCACGCCCCCGTCGAAGGTACCGAGCCCGACGCGGTCGCGTTGCCGGCGCGAGAGGTGCAGCAGGCACGCCGTGAGGTAGCGGGCGTAGTCGAGCTTGGTGACCTCGTGCGAGCCGTAGGCCATCGACGCCGACACGTCGACGAGCGCCACCACGTTGGCGTTGGTTTCGGCCTCGTACTGCTTCACGTAGTGCCGGTCGGTGCGCGCGTAGAGCCGCCAGTCGAGGTGGCGGGTGTCGTCGCCCGGCACGTAGGCCCGGTGCTCGGCGAAGTCCATGCTCAGGCCGAGGTAGGGCGCGCGGTGCAGCCCGTTCAGGAACCCGCCCACCACGGTTCGCGCGAGCAACTCGAGGTTGTCGATGCGCGCGAGAACGTCGGGGTCCAGGAACTGGGCGCCGGGGTGCGACCGCGTGGTCATGATGCTCGCCTACATGCCCGACCGGGGGGGCGCCACGTGCTCGAGCAGCATGTCGACGAGCTGCGAGCTGCTCCGCCCCTCGGACTCGGCGTGGAAGTTCGTCAAGATGCGGTGCTTGAGCACCGGGTGCGCGAGCGCCCTCACGTCGTCGAACGACGGGGTGTAACGCCCGTGCGTGAGCGCCCGCGCCTTGGCGCCGAGCACGAGGTACTGGGCCGCGCGTACACTGGCGCCGTACGCGATCCACTTGCGCACGAAGTCGGGCGAGGTGCCGTTCGGCGACGGCCGGCTCGCCCGCACGAGCGCCACCGCGTAGCGCAGCACCGCGTCGGGCACCGGTACCCGGCGCACGAGGTCCTGGAACGCCAGCAGGTCGGCACCGGTGACGGCGTGCCGGAACTCGGCGGTCTCGACCCCCGTGGTCGCCCGCACGACCTCGAGCTCTTCGTCTTCCGAGAGGTGGTCGATCTGGATCTCGAACATGAACCGGTCGAGCTGCGCCTCGGGCAGCGGGTAGGTGCCCTCGAGCTCGATCGGGTTCTGGGTCGCGA
>CBFGQV010000066.1:0-10534 GCA_965651045.1 uncultured bacterium | reverse complement strand
GGCCGTAGCCCGCCGTCTGCGCCCGCCCGAGCTCGACGAGCTGGGCGTGCGAGCGGCGCTCGAGGCGCACGGCCGAAGGCTCACCGAGGGCGCCGCGCTCCGCATGGAGTTCGCCGGCTCGGTGCCCGAAGCGTGCCTTTCCGACGAAGCCCGCCTGGCCATGTTCCGGATCGTCCAGGAGGGGCTCACCAACGCGGCGCGGCACGCGAGCGCGCGCCACGTGCGGGTGCGTTTCGTACCGGCCGCCGATGCGCTGCGGGTCGAGATCGAAGACGACGGGGTGGGGTTCGATCCGGTCGAGGCGCTGGGCCGAAGCCCCGGAGCGGGCCTCGGGCTTCCGGGTATGGAGGAGCGGGCCGGGTACGCCGGCGGCTCGCTCGAGGTCGACGCCGCGCCGGGCGAGGGCACGCGGCTCCGGCTGTCGTTGCCCTGGGCGACGCCGCCCGACATGGCCGACGCCGCGGGGCTCGGTGCACGGCGCGGCTCGCGGCCGATGCTTCCGGCGGGTGCGCCCACCTGACCGCGTCGCAGACGGTTTTCTTTCCTCCATTGGAGGCTCACCATGTTCCGATCGATTCTCGTGCCGCTCGACGGCTCGGTCTTCTCCGAAGCGGCGCTGCCGCACGCGCTCGAACTCAGCCGGCGCACCGGCGCCGACCTGCAACTCGCCATCGTCCACGAGCCGATCCCCAGTTTCGCCTACGACGAGTGGGAGACGGCGGCCTGGGAGTGGTCGCAGGAGTACCTGCGCGCCGTGCGCGACCGCGTGTCGGCGGACGCCGGCGGCAAGGTCGAAGCCTGGATCGGCACGGGCCGCCCCGTCGAGATGCTCCGGAACCGCGCCGAATCCGTCGGCGCCGATCTGGTGGTCATGGCGACCCACGGCCGCGGCGCGCTCAGCCGTGCCTGGCTCGGCAGCGTGGCCGACGCATTCTTGCGGCAGGCGGACACGCCGGTGCTGCTCGTTCGCCCGTCCGACTCGGGTAAGGCGCAAGAAGACGCCGCGTTCCACCGCATCGTGGTGGCGCTCGACGGCAGCGAGCTGGCCGAGTCCGTGCTGGAGCTCGCGACCGGGGTCGCCAAGGCCTACGGCGCCGAACTCCACCTGCTCCGCGTCGTGTCGTACCCGATCGAGATCGCGTCGCCCTACCTGCCCCACACGGTGCAGATGAACCAGCGCATCGTCGAAGAAGCCAAGGAGGCCGCGGGCACCTACCTGGACGAGATCGAGGCGCGGCTCCGGTCCGAGGGCGTCGACGTGCACACCGAGGTCGTGGTCGATCACCAGGCGGGGCACACGATCGCGGCACACGTGAACAGCATCGAAGCCGACCTCGTGGTCATGGCGACCCACGCCCGCAAAGGTGTGCAGCGTGCGATCCTGGGCAGCACCACCGACAAGGTGATCCGTTCGGTGCACGTGCCCGTCCTGGTGCGCCGTCCGGCCTGACCCTCTCACCGTCCTTCTGGAGGCAACCATGGTCACCGTCCGTGACCTCATGCAGCGCGACGTCGTCACCGCCGCACCCGAGATGACCGTTCGCGAAGTGGCCCGCATTCTGGCCGACGAGGGCATCAGCGGCGTGCCCGTGGTCACCGAGTCGGGCGAGGTGCTCGGCGTGGCCTCGTCGTCCGACTTGGTTCGGCTCGCGGCCGAGGAACAGGAGATCCGGATCTCGAGCGCCCACTGGACGCCGCCGCGCGCCACGGGCGAAGACGACGACGAGCCGACGGACGAGTACGACGATCCGTTCGCGAGCTTCTTCCTGCCCGAAGACGCACCCGTGCTGACCCCCGAATGGCACCTGGCCGACGAGTCCGAGGGACCTCTCGACCGCCTCACGGTGTCCGACATCATGACGCCGGTCTCGTTTTCGGTCCGTCCGGAGGCCTCGGTCGTGGAGTTGGCCGAGTTCCTCGTGCGAGGGCGAATTCACCGTGCCGTGGTGCTGGACGACGGTCGCCTTCTGGGCATCGTCACCACCATGGACGTGCTTCGCGCCCTGGCCGACGGACGTGTCTGAGGCGAGATTTGGGATTCCCGTCCAGACTTTTCGACGATGAACGGAGCGTAGTGATGGTCCGCGACATGATCCGCGGGACCGGCCTCGCGCTGGTCCTCAGCCTTTCGGCCTTGCCCCTCTTCGCGCAGGAAGTGGAAGAAGCCCCTCCGGTGCCGCTCCCGCAGGACAGCATTCAGGTCGCCCTGAACCAGTTCCAGCAGCTCGACCAGCGGGTGAACGCCGTGCAGGAGCAGGCGATGGAGGCCCAGCCCGAGCTGCAGGAAGAGCAGGCCGAGATCCAGCAGGCGATCGAGTCCGCGATGTTCGCCGCGCACCCCGACCTCCAGGCCGCGCTGCAGGAGCGGCTGCCCGCCATGCAGGCGGAGGCGAACGAAGCGCAGGCCGCCCAGGACACCGCCGCGCTCCAGACGCTGAACCAGGAGTACCAGGGCATCATGGCGCGGGTCGAGCAGGCGCAGGCCGAAGTGGTGCAGGAAGAAGGCATGCGCACGCGGTTGGACGCCTACCAGGACCGGGTCATGGCCGCCATGGTCGCGATCGATCCCGAGATCGAGGGTGTGTTCGAGGAACTGCGGGTGCTGGCGGGCCGACTCGACGCGACGATCGGCGGGTGAGGCGGGCGCGCACCGCGGCTGCGCTGGCCGTCGCGCTGGCCTTCGCCACATTCGCTGCACCCGTCGAAGGGCAGAGCCGGGGGTCGGTGACCGGACTCACGGTCTCGGCCCGTGCGGGCTACGACATGGACACGAACGTGTTCGTCGTGGGCGCGGGCGTGCGGAGCGGGCTCTGGCGCCTGCCCTTCGAGGCGCAGCTCGCCGGTGACCTCACGTTTCTGCGTGACGACGTCACCGAGCGCCAGCTCGCCGTCGACCTGCTCTACCGCCTCGGTACCGGGGGCCTGGCCTTCGGCGGCGGGCCGGTCTTCCGGAACAGCTACTACAACGTGACCGACGAGAGCCTGGGTGAGCGCGAGACCAAGGTGGGCTACTCGCTCGTGCTCGCGCTCGGCGGTGTGCCGCAGTGGGGGTCGCGGGTGGTCACGGGCCTCGAGGTGCGTTGGATCTCGGTCGACGCCTTCGACCCGCGCACGGTCATGGCGCAGGTGGGGTTGTCGCTCGGTCGCTGGTGAGGATCACGAAGTCGCCGAGTCCCGTGTGCCGCTCGGGATCGAAGCGGCCGGGCTCGTCGGCGGGCCGCGCGGCGATCGATGTGATGCGCGTCCAGGGCCGGTAGTGACGTAGGGCGTCGGCGATGCCGGTGTCGTGCTCGACGTGGAATCCCCCCGCCATGTGCAGCACCAGCGCGCCGTCGTGGCGATCGAGCGCCCGCGCGATCGAGTGCCCCATCGACGCGTCCCAGAGCGTCTGGCCATCGAGGGGAGAGCCCCGCATGTGCTGGGCGGCCTCGCCCATGAGCGCGTCCCACTGCGCCATGTACGCGTCCGTCGCTTCCGGATAGGGCAGCGGCGGCAGGTGCGCGCGAGCTTCGGGTGAGAGGGCTTCGAGGCTTTCCCGCCCCAGCCGTGAGGCGCGGTTCACGTAGCGCCTGGGCGCGTTCGCGGCCACGACCGGCAACCCGTGCGCCTTGGCGAACTCGACCATCGGCCGGTAGTCGGTCTCGTAGTTGTCCCACGGCCGCGCGCTCGCCCGGAAGTGGCTCTCGGTGATCAGGTCGGCCAGGTACTCGTCGACCACGACCTGCACGTCGCGCTCGAACATCTCGAGCGAGAGCACCACGTCGCGCCCGCTCTCCGTGAAGGCGCGCTCGAGCAGCGCGAGCTGAAGGCGGTGCGTGACGGCGTCGTCGTGCTCTTCGCCGAAAAGCACCGCGTCGGCGTCTTCCAGCGCATCCACGACGTCGTCGAACGAGGCGGGGGTGCCGTCGGCGCGGTAGACGGCGTAGTCCCGCCCCTCGACGAGCGGCGGGGGCGGCGCGTCGGCGGCCTCGGGGGCCCCCGCGTGCGGCGAGGGTGGAGCGGAGGGCTGGGCTCCGCCGCCCGCGCAGGCGGCCGAGGCGAAGACCAGGGCGATCGACGTAAGGGCGCGTTGTAGAGTCATTCGGCCAAGGTAGCACGACGGCGCCACGCCCACAGCACCCGCGCCCCGAGCAGCACGGCGAGCACCGCCGCGGCGATCGCCGGATCGCGGAAGTCGGCCTTCTGCTTCCACCAGTAGTGCAGCACGCCGAGCGCCCCGGCGAGGTACACGAGCCGGTGCAGCCGCACCCAGTTCCGGCCGAGCCGCCGGATCCACGCGCGGGTCGAGGTCAACGCCAGCGGCAGCAGGCAGAGAAACGCCGCGGCGCCCGCGGTGATGAAGGGGCGCTCGGCCACGTCTTCCCAGATGTAGCCCCACGCGAAGAACTGGTCGAGCCAGAGGTAGACGGCCAGATGCAGGCAGGCGTAGAAGAAGGCGAAGAGCCCGATCAGGCGCCGCACCTTCTGCACCTGGTTCCAGCCGGTGACGCGGCGCACGGGCGTCACGGCCAGCGCCGCCAGCAGCAGCACGAGCGCCGACTTGCCCGACCAGAGAGTGAGCGCCTCGATCGGGTTCACCCCGAGCCGGTCTCCGAAGAACCACCGCCAGGCGAGCCACGCGAGCGGTGCGAGCCCCGCGGCCCAGACGCCCGCCTTGAGGCGGCGGACGTCCCGCTTCGTCGTCTCGGTCAATACCAGCGCGCGAGATCCATGCCCGCGTAGAGGTACCCGACCTGCTCGGCGTAGCCGTTGAACATGAGCGTCTCGCGACGCCTGAGCTCGCCGATGCGGCGCTCGCGCGCCTGGCTCCAGCGCGGGTGGTGCACCTCGGGGTTCACGTTGGCGTAGAACCCGTACTCGTTCGGCGCGAAGTCCTGCCAGGTCGTGGGCGGCATGTCTTCGACGAACGAGATCTTCACGATCGACTTGATGCTCTTGAAGCCGTACTTCCAGGGCACCATCAGGCGGAGCGGCGCGCCGTTCTGGTTCGGTAGATGATCGCGGCCGTAGAGCCCCGTCACCATCATCGTCAGTTCGTTCGCAGCCTCGTCGATGCGGAGCCCCTCGCGGTAGGGCCACTCCAGAAAGCCCCGACGCTGTCCGGGCATCTCGTCGGGCCGCACCACGGTCTCGAAGGCCACGTAGCGGGCCCGGCTCGTGGGCTCGAGGCGGCTGATGATGTTCCGGAGCGGCACCCCCCGCCACGGAATCACCATCGACCACGCCTCGACGCACCGCAGCCGGTAGATGCGGTCTTCGATCTCGTTCGGGCGCGCCAGCTCGTCGACCGAGTAGGTGCCCGTGTTCCGCACGTGCCCCTCGACCTCGACGGTCCAGGGCTCGGGCTGGAAATCCCCCGAGTTCTCGAGCGGGTCGGTCTTCTGCGTGCCGAATTCGTAGAAGTTGTTGTACGACGTCACGTCGCCGTAGGGCGTCAGTTCGTCGCGAAGGTTCTCGCCGAACGCCACGTCGCCGACCGTGGGGGCCTCCTGGGCCTGCTGCGCTTCTTGCAGGCGCCGGCCGAGGGCGCCCCGGAGCGAGCTCGGCGCCAGCGCGGCCGCGGTCGCGAGCGCGGCCGATGCACCCATGAACGCGCGCCGGTTCAGGTAGACCGACTCGGGGGTGATCTCGGACGAGGGCACGTCGTTCCAGGGCTTCCGGCGCTTGATCAGCATGAGCGTGCGCTCCTGCGGGGTTTCGGGGGATCCGTGTATCGCTTATCCGTGAGGGGCGCCGGAGGTTCCCGAAGGCGGGCACGCCCCTCCACCTGACAGAGAGCACCTTGAGTCTTCATCCGCTGCACGACGTCTCGCCCGGGCCGAACCCCCCGCACGTCTTGAACGGCTACGTGGAGATCCCCCGGGGCTCACGCAACAAGTACGAGCTCGACAAGGCGACCGGATTGCTCCGCTTCGACCGATTGCTGTACTCGGCCGTGCACTACCCGGGCGACTACGGCTTCATTCCGCGCACGCTGGGGGGCGACGGCGATCCGCTCGACATTCTCGCCATCGTCACCGAGCCGACGTTTCCCGGCTGCTTGATGGAGGTGCGACCCATCGGGGTCTTCGTCATGGAAGACGATAAGGGAGACGATGAGAAGGTGCTCTGCGTGCCGACCCGCGATCCGCTCCATCACGAATACCGCGCGCTCGGCGACGTGCCGCCCCACTTCCTGAAAGAGGTCGAGCACTTCTTCAGCGTCTACAAGGACCTCGAAGGCAAGCGCACCACCATACACGGGTGGCAGGACCTCGAGCGCGCGCACGAGATCGTGAACGAGGCGATCGGGCGGTATGGGAGTGGCCGACGCTCGCCGGAGTAATCGGCGCCCTGGTCACCGGCCCGGGGGCATCTGAAACACCACGACCTGCGGTACCGGCAGTTGCCGCACTCCGAGTGCCGTCGCCCCGGTCGCATCGACGATCGACGCGCTCGCGTAGGTTCGGGCGAGCGGCGCGCCGGTCTCTGGATCGAGCCATCGATGCTCGATGACGTAGTCGTCGCCACCAACGTCGGTCGAGGCGAGGCTCACCACGAGCTCGCCATCAACGAAGGCGATGGCCGTGACCTGGCCGATGCGACCGTCATCGCCGACGGGCTTGTAGATGCAACACCCGCCGTGTCCAGGCACCGGTCCGAGCGCTACGCCCGTGAAGTCCGACAGCGCCGTGGACCAGGCGACGCCACCGTCGAGGTCCACGGCCTTCACGATCCCGAAGAGAACGCTCGCCACGATCACTCGCCGTCGCTCGACGTCGCAGGCGATGACGCCCTGATCGATCCGGACGTCATAGTGGTCGAACGGCCATCGATCGCCGAGCCCCGTGTGGAACGAGGGTCCGAAGCCGGCGTCGAGGCGACCCCGCTCGTCCAGGCGCGCGAAGATGCCCGACGATCGGGTGACCAGCGCGTAGAGCTCGCCGTCGAGAACGCAGATATCATAGACCGCACTTGCGAGCGGCCGGGACTCCGTGAAGCGCGCGCTGCCCTCGGCCGGCTCGAAGGTGGAAAGGCGGCTGAGACCGAGGTCGAGCACGTGGAGCCGACCTCGCTCGTCGATCGTGGCGCGGTGGGGGCGAATGACTTCGCCCGGCCCTTCTCCCCGACGGGCGACCCGACCTCGCTCACCGTTCGCAGGGTCGAACCACGTGACGGTACCGCTCTGCGAGTCGAGCACGATTGCACGGCCGTCAGGCAGAAGCGCCGCGTCGGCGATGTGCCCGAACGTCTCGATGGCGGGTCCATCGAGGGAGCCGATCGTCGCCAGGACGGTATGCTCGCCCATCGACTGGGCTTGTGCCGCGGTGGGTGCTAGCAGGCCAGCGACGACCAGGGCGGACGCCTGGGCTGAGCCCCTGTCGAACCAGCCAAGACGAACACCTCTCGACATGCACAAGTAGTTGATGACGAGTGACGTGTCCCAGAGCATTGGAGACGCTACGTGCAGAGCTTCGCTCTAGTGTGGCGGAACAACCCAACACTGGAGCATCACAGCGCCGGCCCCGCACTCTTCCCCACAGCTGACGACGAAGGCGCAACTCCTGCAGTTCGACGACAGATTGGTGCACCCCGTCTGCTCTTCGCAGAAACTTGGTGCGACGCACTCCTCCCACCCGCAAGTTGGGCTACACGTCATGGTAGCCGTCAACTCACGAGGACCCATCCACATCGCCAACGCAATCACTACGAGTGCGAGTCCTCTGATCAGAAGATGGTGCCTTCTCCCTTCGTACATTGCTCCGCTCCTTGTCAGGATGTGACCCTCCCCCTATCGCGCCAGCTCGATTTGGTAGACCTCCACGATCGGAGTGTCATAGACGCCCCGTCTCTCGCCCGCGATGAACTCTCCCCGCACATCATGAACCTCAAGGTCCTGCCGGACCCGAAGGCGTCCAAGCACCCGACCATCTCGGTGGAGCACCAGGAAGTCACGTGTGCCTGCTCGCTCCCAAGGCAGAACGAATCGCTCCACTAGGAACCGATCACCGTCCACGAGGATCCGCTCGTTCCTCGGGAGGGGGAGCCCCTGCAGATGTGCGATCCCCGGTGCAGAAACCTCGCTGAAGTTGCCTCGCAGCTCGCCCGGTGTGTCGAGGTGGCGCCGCATGCGAGTGAGAAGCGCATGATCAATGATCCTGACCTGCGGCTCCCTCTCAACAATGACTCGTTCGAGCACACCTTCGCGGCCGAAGACCTGGTAGATCGCCTCCGATGTCCTCGACACCACGGTGTACTCGGGATTCGCCGCCACAAGTACGTCATCGGACAGCGGTACGGATAAGAATCCTCGCGTCGTCCGACCGGGACCAAACTCACGCACGGAGTAGACTCGGAGGGGCCCTGGCACGCTGGCCACCGTGTCAAACTGAGACTGATCCGCTACCATGAACCCAAGGTGCACCCGGGGCCGCACAGTGTCTCCCGGCTCGTAGCCGGACGATGGAGCCCTCCGATCCACTATGACGTAGCTCCCATCTACCAGCCGCGCGTGAAGCTCGAATCCGGACGGACGCGTCAGCCGGAAGCGTCGGAAGGAGTCAAGAAGCTCAAGCTCACCACCTGGGTGCACGAGCGTCGTGCGAGGGTATACGCCGTTCTCATCCAGCACCAATAGGGTGTCCCCGACACCGCGTACCACGCGGCTGAAGAACTCAAACTCTCCAGGCCCGCCTCCGCGGCCCCCGACCGCTCGAAGGAGGCGACCGGCCTCATCAAAGTACCGAATCTCCCGAGACCCGGAGTCGAACACGGCAATGCTACCATCCGACAGGCGTGTCACATAGGACACGCTCGCAAGAACGTGAAACGCGTCGCCGTCGACCTTCCCGATCTGAGCGACCGGATCGTCGCTAAGGCGCAACAACGGAGCGTCGGAGCCATCAACAAGGACCGTGTCCACCGCCAGCGTCCGGTTGTCCTCATCAGGGCTGCCCTCGACCAGTGCGTTCTCGGCTGAACCGCAGGCGAGCGTCAGACCGAGAGGCAGCGAGGCGGCCCGGGCGATGCAGCGACTACGCCTCACGCGGGTCATTTCAGAAGCTCCTCAAGTTCGGCCAGCGACCGTGCGCCAGAGAGACGGGAGTCGACGAACAATGCGGGTGTCCCTCGTACGCCCCAGGATTGACCCAACTCACGTCCGGTGGAGATGCGGGCAAAGGATTCCGCTGGCCTCTCTAAGCATGCCTGAAACAGCGTACGATCTTCGACGCCAGCTTGCCTCGCTAGAGCGACCCAGTCCGGAGGCACCGACGGGTCGGATCCAAGTGTTGAGTACAGCGCTCCGGCCATCTCGACGAAATGCCCTTGCTCCGAGGCGCATTCCGCGGCTATCGCCGCGGCTGTTGAAAGAGGACGTCCCAAAGGGTAGTGCTGGAACACTATCGATACATGCTCAGGGTTCCGTTCGACCAGCGAATCGAGAGTGGGCGCCAAGCGCTGACAATAAGGGCAGGTGAAGTCGATGAATGCCACCATGACGGTTGGGGCATCGCGCCGGCCCTGCCAGAGCCCAGTTGTCAGGGCGCGCTCCCATTCGCTTGCATCGACAGTCTCCTCCGGCCAGGCTTGAGGCGACTGAGCGAATGTGCGCCACCCCTGCAGCGAAAGCATTCCGACCGCAGCGCAACACATGACCACTGTGCTCCACATTTCGAACCGCCTCATGTCTCCTGGCACCGCAAGCCTCCGTTCGAACCGTCATGTGAATGGGTGTCCTTCGTGCCCTTCACCGACAAGAGGTCACAAGCAGCCCGGGAAGCATTACGTCACGATCTCCGCACGCTTGATGCTTCGCCGGAAGTGGTGGGTGTCGCCACGGTGACGACCCGCCGATTCCGCCAACACTCAGTCCGAATTCTCAGCGTTGTCGCAAACTCACTGGGTTCTCCTCTAACCGAGAGAGGTAGCGAGCTACCCGAAAGGTATTACGGACTCGATTCGTCGTCGTCTTGTGCCGGTCCCTCCGCAGTCCCATGCCTCGCGCGGGCGCCGAGCGCCTCCCGCATCCGTAGCCTTGCCCGCCGGTACAGCACCTTCACCGTGTTCACGCTGCAATCGCGTTTGTGAGCGATCTCCTGATGGGACATGCCCAACAGCAAACGCATCGAGGCGACGTCACGCTCGGAATCGGTGAGGCCTTGGAGGGCCACGGCCAGCCGTTGCCGCGCGCGGATCCTCCACGCTTCGTGCCAAGGGTCTGAATGGTCACCGGCGTCATGCTTCGCGAGCGGCAGGTGGGCCCTCCTCCGAGCGCGACGCCTTCGATTGCGAGCGACGTTCTTCACGTGGTGCAGGACTACCGCAAGAGCCTCGGAGTCAGCCTCGGGCCAGTCCCGTACGCGTTCGAGTAGGAAGACGAGCGCGTCCTGGACGATGCCCTCAGCATCGTCGGACCCGGAGTCGGCGATTGACCGCGCGAACGCCACCATCTCCTCGCGGTGCCTTGCGACCAGGCCCTCGAGCCGCAAGCGATGGCCGGCTTTCCGGCTTTCCGGCTTTCCGGCTTTCCGGCTTTCCGGCTTTCCGGCTTTCC
>CBFGQV010000065.1:0-10587 GCA_965651045.1 uncultured bacterium | reverse complement strand
CGGCAACGCCCAGCGCCGGACGGTACTGGAGCTGGGCCGGAGCGTCGGCCTCGACACCGAGGCCCGCCCCGCGCCGGGGTCTCTGCCGTCGACCGCGCCGGAGGTGCCGGCCGTCGAAGAGCTGGTCCGGCGCGCCTCCGCGAGCGCGCCCGACGTGCTGGCGGCCGACGCCACGGTGCGCAGTCGCGCGGCCAGCCGGCTCGCGTCATACTCGACCTACCTGCCCTCGCTTCGCGTGACCGGGGGGTACGACTGGTTTTCGTTCGATTTTCCGCCGCGCGACGAGAGCTGGAACCTGCGCGTTATCGCCTCCATGCCGCTCTTCAACGGGTTTCAACGCGAAGCCACTGTCGACCGCGCGCAGGCGGCAGAGCGGGTGGCGCGCGTGCAGGCGCTCGACACGGAGCGCCGCGTACGGGTCGAAGTCGAGGCGGCGTCGTTCGAGATCTCGTCGGCGCAGCGCACGGTGGAGATTTCGGAGCGCGCCGTGGAGCTCGCCCGCGAAGATCTGCGGGTGCAGGAAGAACGATATCAGATCGGGGCCTCGACGATTCTCGATCTGCAGGCGTCGCAGGTGGCGTTGGCCGATGCCGAAGTGGCGCTGGTCCGTGCGCGTCAGGAGCTCGGAAGCTCCGTGGCGAGACTCGAAGCGATTCTCGGGGAGTCCCTCCGATGAGGTCTACGATGATGACGAACGAGTGGAGGGCGCGCCGCTGGGTGGGCATCGCCCTCGCGACGAGTGTGGGCGTGGCGGCGTGCGGACGAGGTGACGCCGGCGAGCCCCAGGGCGGGCCGGGTGCCGGCATGGCCATGGGCGGCGGGCCGGTGGCGGTCGAGGTCGCGACAGTCGAACGCGGCTCGATCACGCGATCGGTGTCCGTGTCGGGCGTCGTCGAGCCGCTCCGAACCATCGGCGTCAACAGCCAGCTCACCGGCGCGGTGCTCGAACTCCAGGTCGAAGAGGGTGACCCGGTGCGTGAGGGCCAGCTGCTGGCGCGACTCGACGGGCGCGAACTCGAGGCGCAGCTCGCCGCCGCCGAGGCCGCCTTCGAGGTCGCCCGGTCCTCGCTCGAACGCGCCGAGCGGCTTCGCGAGCGGCAGGTCATCACCGTGCCCGAGTACGAGGCGGAGCGCACCGCCTTCGCTGCGGCGCAGGCTCAGCTCGATCAGCTCCGCACCCGTGTCGGGTTCACGCGCGTGACGTCTCCGCTCGCGGGTGTCGTGCTCGAAAAGACCATCGAGGCCGGCGACGTCGTGGGCACCAACGCACGGCTCTTCCAGATCGCCGACATCTCGACGCTGGTCGTGCGGGTCGGGGTTTCCGAGCTCGACGTCGTGCACGTGGGCGTCGGCGAGCGGGCCGAGGTCCGGGTCGATGCGCTCGGCGAGCGGGTCTTCGAGGGGCGCGTGCGGCGGATCTTCCCCTCCGCCGATCCCGCGACGCGGCTCGTGCCGGTCGAAGTCGCCCTCGATCGTTCGGCCAGCGAGGTCATTCGGCCGGGCTTCCTCGCGCGCGTGGTCTTTTCGCTCGACGAGCGGCCCGATGCGCTGCTCGTGCCGGGCTCGGCAATCCTCACCGGGGCGGCGTCCGACGCGGTCTTCGTGGTGGAGGGGGGCGTGGCGACCCGCAGGTCGGTCGAACGGGGCATGACGACCCAGGGACGGGTCGAGATTCTCGCAGGGCTCAGCGAGGGCGAGGCGGTGGTCATCGTGGGTGCGAACAACCTTCGAGACGGAGCCGAGGTGCGGGTCGTCGCGGGTGGCGGCGCGGTCCCGGCTCCGCAGGGCGGCAGCGCCGCCGGAGAGGGCGGAGCATGAACGAATCGAATCGGTCGGAGCGCTACCGCGGCCTTTCGAGCCTCTCGATCCGGAGGCCCGTGGGCACGCTGATGTTGACGTCGGTGGTGGTCGTGCTCGGGGGCTACTTCCTCTCGGGGCTGCCTCTGGACCTGCTTCCCAACATCGTCTACCCGCAGATCCGGGCGGGGGTCAACAACCGCGGCGTGGAGCCCGAGGTGCTGGAAGAAACGGTCGCGAAGCGTCTTGAGGCCGCGCTCTCGACCACCGAAGACCTCGTGCGCATGGAGACCGAGGTGCGCGAGGGGCGGGTCGGGGTGAACCTGCATTTCGCCTACGGCACCGACATCGACTTCGCGCTGCAGGACGCGTCGAAGAACCTCGAGCGGGCTCGTGGGGGGCTTCCGGAAGAGGCCGACCCACCCACGATCTTCAAGTTCGACCCCTCGCAGATGCCCGTCTTCGAGGTCGCGTTCTCGTCCGAGACCCGTGACCTGGTCGCGCTGCGAGACTGGGTCGAGTATCGCCTGAGACCTCAGCTTCTCACGATCGAGGGCGTGGCATCGGTCGACGTGGCGGGCGGCCTGGTGCGCGAGATCCAGGTCGTGCTCGACCAGGAACGCCTGCGTTCGTACGGCCTCACCGTGTCGCAGGTGATCGAGGCCGTGCGCGCCGCGAACCAGGACGTCGCGGCGGGTCGCGTGTCGTCGGAGCGCACCGAGATCGTCGGCAAGACCGAGGGCAAGTTCCGGTCGGTGGAAGACGTCCGTGGCGTGCTGCTCACGCTCCAGGGCGGGGGCCGGATCCCGCTCTCCGAAGTCGCCGACGTGCGCGATACGAACCAGGAGCAGCGGCTCTGGGCGCGCCTGAACGGCATTCCGGCGGTCAAGGTGTCCGTGCGGAAGCAGCCCAACGCCAACACCGTCAACGTGGCCGAAGGGGTCGACGAGCGGCTGGCCGCGTTGCTCGCGTCGCGCTTCATACCGGGCGACGTCGAGTATCAGGTCATCCAGAACCAGGCCACCTTCATCCGGAACTCGGTCGCCTCGGTGCGCAACGCCGCGCTCGCGGGTGCGCTCCTCGCCATGACCGTGGTGCTGATCTTCCTCGGGTCGCTCAGGAAGACGCTGGTCGTGGGCATGGCCATTCCGATCGCCATTCTCGCGACCTTCATCATGATGGGCCTCGGCGGGCTCACGCTGAACATCATGACGCTCGGCGGGCTCGCGCTCGGCGTCGGGCTGCTGATCGACAACTCGATCGTGATGCTCGAGAACATCTTCCGCCGGAAAGAGGAAGACGGTCTCGACGCCGAGACCTCGGCGCACGAGGGAGCCACGGAGGTGCAGAGCGCCGTCGCAGCCTCGACGGCGACCAACCTCGCGGCGGTGGTACCGTTTCTGCTCGTCAGCGGACTGGCGTCGCTCCTCTTCCGCGAACTGATCCTCACGATCTCGTTCGCGATCCTGGCGTCGCTGGCCGTGGCGCTCACGGTCGTGCCCATGCTGTCGGCACAGCTCGCCAAGGTCCGCTTCTCCAGCGGCGTCGGCCGCTTCCCGCTCATCGCGGGGTTCGATCGGGCCATGAAGGGGCTCAGAGGGGTCTATCGACGCCGCATGCCGGGCGTGGTGCGCTATCGGTGGCTGGTCGTCGGAGGGTCCGTCGCCGTGCTCTCGGGCGTGTTCCTCCTGATCGGAAATCTGGGCAACGAGTTCCTGCCGCAGGTCGACGACGGCAATGTGAGCGTGAGCGTCACGATGCCGCCCGGGGTTTCGGCGCAGGAGACGGACCGGGTCACGCGGCGCATCGAGACGATCGTCCAGGGCATGCCCGACGTCGAGGCGTATTTCGCGACGGCGGGCGGGTTCATCTTCGGGTCCGGCACGAGCGAGAACGCCGGGCGCGGCTCGGTCGACGTGGTGCTCCGGTCCGCATCGGAGCGTAGCCTCACCGCCGACCAGTGGGTGCAGCAGGTGCAGGCGCGTATCGACGAAGCGGGATTCGCGGGCGCACGGGTGTTCGTGCGCCCACCCCGCATTCGCGGGCTCCGCACCTCGGCGTCGGGCTCGGCGGTCGCGCTCAACGTACAGGGCGACGACCTCGGCGAGCTGCAGCGCATCGCCGACCAGCTGGTGCTCGCTCTGGCCGACGTGCCGGGCCTCGAGAACCTTGAGCCTTCGGCCGAGGAGGCGAGCCCGCAGCTTTCGATCGTCCTCGACCGCGAGCGTGCGTCCTACCTGGGCCTCAACGTCGCCACGGTCGGCCAGACGCTCCGCACGGCGCTCGACGGCACGGTGCCCACCCGCTTCACGTCGGGCAACCAGGAGTACGACCTGCGCGTGATGTTTCCGCGCGAGCGCTTCACGAGCCCCGAAGACGTGGGGTCGATCGCGCTCTTTCCCGGGGGATCCTCGGGAGCGCCCATCTACCTGCGCGACGTGGCCGAAGTCCGGAACGCCCTCGGACCGACGTCGATCCTGCGCGAGAACCAGAACCGCGTGCTGCGGCTCACCGGCGACGTGATCGCCGAGGTCGCGACGGTCGGTGAGGTGAACGACGAGATCCGGGCCCGCCTCGCGGCGGTCGACCTGCCGGACGGCTACGCGATCGTGATCGGGGGCGAGGAAGAGGCCATTCGCGAGAACAACCGGCAGCTCGCGATCGTCATCGGCATGGCGATCTTCCTGGTCTTCGTGGTCATGGCTGTGCAGTACGAAAGCTTCGTGAACCCGCTCGTGATTCTGCTCGCGATCCCGCTGTCGCTGATCGGGGTCGGCGGCGCACTCTGGATCACCTCGACGCCCTTGAGCGCCCCCGTGCTCCTCGGGGTTATCCTGCTCGCGGGCATCGTCGTGAACAACGCGATTCTCCTGGTCGAGTACACCGAGCAGGCGCGCGCCCGAGGCATGAGTCGCGAGGCGGCGGTCGTCGAGGCCGGGGCCATTCGCTTGCGGCCGATCTTCATGACGACGCTCACCACCGGCTTCGGCATGTTGCCGTTGGCGATCGGCGTCGGAGACGGCTCGGAACTCATGCAGCCGCTCGCCATCGCCGTCGTGGGTGGGCTCAGCGTGTCGATGCTCCTGACGCTCGGCGTCGTGCCCTCGGCCTATCTGATCCTCAATGGCGCGGCCGAGAAGGCGGTGAGGTTCCTGACCGGCGGCGCGCCGGAATCCGTCGCTCCCGGTCGCCTCCAGGAGTCTGCCGGAGACTGAGCGCCGGGCGCCCGGCCGCGCGCGCGAATTGCAGGGTAGGCGGGTGGCGCGCCATCATGGACGCGCCACCCGTCTTTCCATCAGCCTGCGTAGAGCGCCATGGACCGCCGCGTCACCACCGCCCTCGCCGTCGTCGCCCTTCTCGCCGGCGGGCTGCCCGTGTCCGTTCGGGCTCAGAACCCCGAGCCCGTCTCGCCCGACGTTCGTGGGCCCGTTCCCGGACTCACGGTGATCGACCACACGCGCCCGCTGCCCCAGGCCGGACCCGAGGCCGGATACGGCTTCTACCGGCAGCCGACGCTCCGCGGTGACCGGCTGGTCTTCCAGGCCGAAGGTGACCTCTGGAGCGTTCCTGCCGCCGGAGGGCGAGCGGTGCGGCTCACGACCCATCCGGGGCTCGAGTCGCACCCGAGGCTCTCGCCCGACGGTCGAACGCTCGCCTTCACCGCGCGCTACGAGGGGCCCGCCGAGCTGTACACGATGCCGGTCGACGGTGGCCCGCCGACCCGTCGCACCTTCGAGGCCGAGGCGTCGCTCGCGACGGCATGGACGCCGGGCGGCGACCCGGTCTACACGACGAACCGCTTCGCGACGCTCCCCCGCCCGCAGCTCGTGGCGCTCGACACCGTCACGGGAGCGCCCGAGGTCGTGCCGCTGGCCGAGGCGAGCGAGGGCGCATGGTCGGGCGACGGCCGCACGGTGTTCTTCGTGCGCCCGGCGTTCCACAACAACGTCACCAGGCGCTACACGGGGGGCACCGCGCGCGACGTGTGGCGGTTCGACCTCGACGGGGGCGCCGAGGCCGTCGAACTCACCGGCGACTGGGAGGGCGAAAGCCACAGCCCCATGTGGTGGAGCGGGCGCGTCTATTTCGTCTCGGACCGCGACGGCACCATGAACCTCTGGTCGATGACCGAGGACGGCGGCGACGTGCGCCAGCATACGCGTCACGCCGGCATGGACCTGCGCGACCCCGCGCTCGACGGGGGGCGCATCGCCTACAACGTCGGTGCCGATCTCTGGCTCTACGACATCGCCGCCGAGACCACCCGTCGCGTGCCCATCACGCTCGCGAGCGACTTCGACCAGCTGCGCGAGGTCTGGGTCGACGATCCCGTGGACTACCTCAGTTCGGCCGACGTACACCCGGAGGGCACCTCTGTGGTGCTCACCGCACGGGGCCGGGTGTTCGTCGCGCCCGCCGGGTCCGGGCGGCTGGTGCGGGTGAGCGTCGACGAGGGCGTGCGGTACCGGGACGCCGTGTTCGCGCACGACGGGCGGCGCGTGCTCGCGCTCTCCGACGCGAGCGGCGAGCTCGAGTGGGTCTCGCTTCCCGCGGACGGGGTGGGCGCCGCGGAGACGCTCACGGCTGGGGGTACGGTGCTCCGGTTCGAGGGCGTGCCCTCGCCCGACGGTCGATGGATCGCCTTCACGGACAACAACCAGGACCTGTGGGTGATGCCCGCGGGCGGCGGCGACGGTCCCGGCGGCGGCGGCCGGCGGGTGTCGTCGGCGCGAGAGGGGGTCGGCGATCTGTCGTGGTCGCCCGACGGGCGCTGGCTCGCGTTCGGCGAAACGGCGCGGAACACCTTCCGCCAGATCAAGCTGTTCGACACTTCGACGGACGACGTGCACGAGCTGACGAGCGACCGCACGAACAGCCGCAGCCCGAGCTGGTCGGCCGACGGGCTCCATCTCTTCTTCCTGAGCGACCGGAACTTGCGGTCGGCGGTCTCGGCGCCCTGGGGCCCCCGCGCGCCGGAACCCTTCTTCCCGTCCGCCGACGAGATCTACGTGGTCGCGCTGCGGGCCGAGGGGGAATCCCCCTTCGCCCCACGGCACGAGCTGATGCCCTCGTCCGACTCCGAGCGCGACGATCAAAGCGGTTCCGACGCGCCGCCGTCGGTCGAGGTAGATGCCGAGGGCCTCGCCGAGCGCATCTGGCGCGTACCGGTCGAGGCGGGTTCGTACGCGTCGTTGGCGGCGTCCGACGACGCGCTCTTCTGGATCGCCCGCGGGCAGGGCACGCCCTCGACACTGATGGCGCTTCCGATCACGCGCGACGAGCCCGAGGTGGTCGAGGTCGCGAGCGGGGTGGGGTCGTTTCGCCTCGCCGCCGGACGCGAGCATCTACTGGTTCGAGAGGGTGACAACCTCTCCGTCGCGCCTGCCCGGGCTCAGCGCACCGACCTGTCCGAGCACCGGGTCGATCTCTCCGGGTGGAGCTTTTCGCTCGACCCGCGCGAGGACTGGCGGCAGCTCTACATCGACGCCTGGCGCCTGGAGCGGGACTACTTCTACGACCCCGGCATGCACGGCGTGGACTGGGAGGAAGTCCGGGACCGGTACCTCCCGCTCGTCGACCGCGTGACCACGCGCGACGAGCTGAGCGACGTCATCGGGCAGGTCGTGGGCGAGCTCAGCGCCCTGCACACCAGCGTCCGCGGTGGGGATCTCCGGTCGGGCCCCGACGACGTCTCGGTCGCTTCGCTGGGCGCCCGACTCGAGCTGGACACCCAACGCGGTGGCTACCGCATCGATCACATCTACCGACACGACCCGGACTACCCCGACGAGCGGAGCCCCCTCGCGGACCCCGCGGCGGGCGTGGCCGAAGGCGACGTGATCACCGCGGTGAACGGCCGACCCGTGTTGGACGCGCCGGCGCTGGGAGCGCTGCTCAGGAACCAGGCCGGGCGCCAGGTCCGCCTCGCGCTGCTACGGGGCGGATCGGACGAGCGCTACGAGGCTGTCGTCGTGCCGGCCGGCAACGAGTTCGGGCTTCGCTACACGGACTGGGAGGTGAGCCGCCGCATGCGAGCCGATGAGCGTTCCGGCGGACAGGTAGGGTACGTGCATCTGCGCGCGATGACGGCGAACGACATTACGCAGTGGTTCCGCCAGTTCTACCCGGTGTTCGACCGCCCGGGCCTCGTCATCGACGTGCGCAGCAACAACGGCGGCAACATCGACGCGTTCCTGCTCGCCCGGCTCATGCGCGAGGCGTGGATGTTCTGGAAGGGGCGTGTCGGCGAGCCCTATTGGAACATGCACTACGCCCCCATCGGGCACATGGTCGTCCTGGTCGATCAGGAAACCGCGTCGGACGGAGAGGCGTTCGCCGAGGGCTTTCGCCGCCTGGGCCTCGGGCCCGTGATCGGCATGCGCACCTGGGGCGGAGAGATCTGGCTCTCGTCCGTCAACACGCTCTCGGACGGCGGACTGGCCCGGGCTCCCATGAACGGGGTGTACGGTCCGGAGGGCGAGTGGCTCATCGAGCAGATCGGGGTGATTCCGGACATCGAGGTCGACAACCTGCCGCACGCGACCTTCGAGGGTGAAGACGCGCAGCTCGACGCGGCCGTCGACTACCTGTTGGGGCGCATCGCCGAAGAGCCCGTCGTGGTGCCCGCTCCGCCGCCCTACCCGAACCGTGCCTTCCGGTACCCGGTCGGTCCTGGAGGGGGCAGCCGGTGAAGACCCTCGCCGCGCAGCTCGCGACCTTCCTCCAGAGCGGGCCCCTGCGCCGCAACATGCGGCTGCTCGTTCGGTTCATGGTGCTGCTGCTCGTCATGCTGGCGGTCTACACCACGGTCTTCCACCTGCTTGCCGTCTACGAGGGTCAGGACCACTCCTGGATCACGGGCCTCTACTGGACCCTGACCGTCATGTCGACGCTGGGGTTCGGCGACATCACCTTCTCGAGCGACGCCGGGCGCGTCTTCTCGATGTTCGTACTGGTGTCCGGCGTGGTGGTGCTTCTGATCGTGCTGCCGTTCACCTTCATTCAGTTCTTCTACGCGCCCTGGCTCGAGGAACAGAGCCGCCGGCGGGTCGCGCGCGAGATCGACGCCGACGTGCGCGAACACGTGGTGTTGACCGAAGACGGGCCGGTGACGCGGGCGCTCATCGAGCGGCTCCAGGCGCAGGGGTACGCCTACTACCTGATCGAACCGGACCTTCCGCGCGCCATGACGTTGAGCGACGAGGGCATCTCGGTGGTCCTGGGCCACCGCGATGCCGTCGAGACCTACCAGCGCCTCGGCATCGAGCGCGCGGCGATGGTTGTCGCGACCGGCAACGACTACGAGAACACGAACGTCGCCTTCACGGCCCGCGAGGTGAGCGAACGGGTGCCCATCGTCACCTTCGCGCGTGACCCCGACGCACTCGACGTGCTCGAGCTCGCGGGCGCCAACCACGTGATTCACCTGCCCGACATGCTCGGTCGTTCGCTCTCTCGCCGCACGCTCGGCGGCGACGTGCGCGCGAACGTGATGGGCCGGTTCGGCGACCTCGTGGTCGCCGAGGCCCCCATGGTGGGCACGCCGGCGGTCGGCACCCGACTCGGCGAGGGCTGGCTGCGCGAGAACACGGGCCTGACCGTGCTCGGCGTGTGGGAGCGAGGCGCGTTCTCGCTCGCGAGGCCCGAGATGGTGATCGAGCCCTCGATGGTGCTCGTGCTGGCGGGCGACGAACGGCAGCTCGAGCGCTTCTCGCGCATCGTGCAGGGCACCGACCTCGACGACACACAGGTGCTGATCCTCGGCGGGGGGCGCGTGGGCCGCGCCGCGGCGCGGGCGTTGGAAGAGCGGGGGTTTCGCTACACCATCGTCGAGAAGAATGCCGCGATGGTTCCCGACGACGACCATTACGTCGCGGGGAACGCCGCAGACCGGTCGGTGCTCGACGAGGCCGGCATCGCCGAGACCGCCACCACCATCGTCACCACCGCCGACGACGCCACCAACATCTACCTCACGATCTACTGCCGCAGGCTACGGCCCGAGATGCAGATCGTGAGCCGGGCGAACCTCGAACGGAACGTGTCCACGCTCCATCGGGCCGGTGCGGACTTCGTCATGTCGTACGCGTCGATGGGTGCGGGCGCGGTGTTCAACCTGCTCGAGCAGGGCGACCTGGTGATGGTGGCCGAAGGGCTCGACATCTTCCGTGTGCCGGTGCCGGACAACCTGCGCGGGCGCCCGCTGCGGGAATCGGGCATTCGCGAGAAGACGGGCAGCAACGTGGTGGCGGTGGAGACCGCCGACGGAATCGACGTCAACCCACCGCCCGAGTACCTGCTGCCCGAGGGCCGGGACGCCGAACTGATCATGATCGGCACCCCGGAAGCGCAGAAGAGCTTCAGCGATGTGTTCGGCGCGCCTCACGTGCCGGTGGGGTGAGTCCGCTGGCGTGGACTGCCCGCCCCCCGGGCCGCCGCCGATCAGTTCCCGACGCGTTCCGCGTATCCCAGGACCACCGAGGTCGGCTTGCCCGCTTCCCGTACCGCGACGACGAAGACGTGTCGCCCGCCGTCGGCGCTCTCGGCCCAGACCGTGGCGCCGCTCTCGACCGACGCGCGTGCGCCGGCGTCTTCGTGCGTGCCCTCGCCTCGCAGGGTGAAGTCGCTCTGGAGCAGGGCGCGGCGGTAGGCGTCGGCGATCGCTTCCGGATCGGCGTCGGCCTTCCAGGACACCGCCCCGAAGGTGCCGCCGTCGATCCGGGCCGAGAACACCTGACGCGCGTCGTCGGGCCGCTCGGCCTCGGCGGGGACCCAGGCGGGCGGCGGCAC
>CBFGQV010000064.1:0-10607 GCA_965651045.1 uncultured bacterium | reverse complement strand
GAAGAGCTCGCCGAAGCTCTTCGTCGCATCGCTCAGGGGGGAATCGACGCCGTCGTGCTCGATCTCGCGCTGCCCGACAGCGACGGCCTGTCGACCCTCGAGCGGGCGCTGGCGTTCGCGCCCGAGACCCCGATCGTGGTCCTGACCGACGTCGCCGACGAAGTGCTCGCCGTGGCCGCGGTGCAGGGAGGGGCCCAGGACGTGCTTCTGCGCTCCGAAACCGACACGGGACTGCTCGTTCGAGCCGTGCGGTACGCGATCGAACGGCACCGGCTCGTGTCGGCGCTCCGGAGTCTCTCGCTGATCGACGATCTGACGGGGCTCTACAACCGTCGCGGGTTCATGGAGCTGGGCACGCAGTTCCTCAAGCTTTCTCGACGCTCGGAGAAGGGCGCCGTCGTGCTCTTCCTGGACCTCGACGAGTTCAAGTCGATCAACGACGAGCACGGCCATCACATCGGCGACCGCGCGCTCGCGAACGTGGCCGACGTCGTGAGGGGAGCCTTTCGGAGGTCCGATCTTGTCGCTAGAGTCGGCGGCGATGAATTCGCGGTGCTCGCCCCCTCGACCACCGGAGAGCCGGCAGAAATGCTCGTGGCGCGCGTTCGACAGTGCCTCGCCGAGTTCAACGCGATGGACCGTGAACCCTACCAGTTGAAGGCCAGCCTCGGCGTGGCCCGGTTCGATCCGGGTAGCCCGAGCGGCCTCGAATCCCTCCTGGCTGCGGCCGACGCTGACATGTACGACGAAAAGCGGAGCAAGAACAAGGTGGGAACGCCGTGACCCGCGAAGCGACCGAATCCGAGGCCGCCCGCCGTCCGCGCGCCGTGCACTGGCTCGTGCGCATCGTCGAGCGTGCGAACCTGGACGGCGGCACGGTCATCGACCTTCGCCCGGGCACGCCGATTCTCGACGCCTGGCAGACGGTGACGCGCGCCTATCGCATCACCGAAGGCGACCTCGCGAAGCTGGTCGCGAAGTACTACCGCCTCGAGGTCGCCGACCTCACCAAGGCCGATCCCGAGGTGAGCGACCTGGTCAGCGAGGCGATGGCCCGCAAACACCACATCGTGCCGGTGCGGGACGAGGAACGGCACCTCGTCGTCGCGACCTGCGACCCGACCGACGTCGAGACCGAGCGCGCGGTCGGGTTCTCGAGCGGCAAGGGCGTGGTCTTCGAGATCGCTTCGCCGTCTGCCATTCGCGAGGCCCTCGACGCGCGCTTCGCCCCCGGGCGGGCCGTCGAGTCGATTCTCGGCACCCTGGATCTCGACGTCGAAGACCTCGACGCGGTCCGGGCGGTCGAAGACCGGGGTCCTGAATCGGTATCGGAAGACGACGTGGGCGCGACGCCGGTGATCCGGCTTACGAACCTGATCATCACCGAAGCCGTGAATCAGGGCGCCAGCGACATTCACATCGAGCCCGGCCGGAACACGGGCACGGTCCGCTACCGGGTCGACGGGGTCCTGCGCAAGCACATGGATCTGCCGATGCCCGCCATGAACCGTGTGGTGTCGCGCATCAAGATCCTGGCGAGGCTGGACATCGCAGACCGCATTCGGCCGCAGGACGGCAAGGTCCGCGTGAAGGTCCGTGACAGCCACTACGACCTGCGGGTGTCGACCATTCCGGCGGCGGGGTCCGAGAAGTGCGTGATCCGAATTCTCGACTCCAACACCTCGGTCACGCTCGACGATCTCGACATTCCGTCGCTCGAGCTCGAGCGCATGCGCGAGCTTCTGACGAACCGCTCGGGCATCGTCGTGGTGACGGGGCCGACGGGCTCCGGAAAGACCACCACGCTCTACGGTGCGCTCCGCGAGTTGGCCGACGGCAAGGTCAACATCATGACCGTCGAAGACCCTGTCGAGTACGACCTGCCCGCGATCACGCAGACGCAGGTCGAGCCCAAGCAGGGTGTGACCTTCGGCTCGGCGCTCCGGGCCATTCTGCGGCAGGACCCCGACGTGATTCTCGTCGGCGAGATCCGCGACCGGGAGACCGCCGAGGTGGCGGCACAGGCCGCCATGACCGGCCACCTCGTGCTGGCGACGGTCCACGCCAACGACGCGGTGAGCGCCGTCGGGCGCCTCGCCGACATCGGCCTGCCGTTCCCGCTCATCGCTCAGACCCTCCGGGGCGCGCTGGCGCAGCGTCTACTGCGCAAGGTGTGCGCGGCCTGCGCCGAGCCCGTGCGGGGCTCGCTCACGCCCGACGAAGAGCGGCTGCGCGAGCGGCACGGCGTCGAGCCCGTGGTGCGGGCCGTGGGCTGCGTCGAATGCGGGTTCACGGGGTACCGGGGACGGCTGCCCGTGGTGGAGGTCCTGAACGCGGGGCCTCGCTTCCAGGAGGGCATCGAACAGCGGAAGGGCTGGGCCACGCTCTCGCGGGTCGCGGTCGAGGGCGGCATGCGTACGATGCACGAGGTCGGCCTCGAGTGGGTCAAGGCCGGCCGCACGACGCTGGTCGAGGTCGAGCGCATTCTCGGGCAGCAGCTCGAAGACGAGCCCAAGGAGAAGGACACGGGACCGCCGCGCATTCTGGTCGTCGACGACGACGCCGACGCACGCCTGATGTTGCGCGCCGTCCTGACGAAGGAAGGCTACGAGGTGGTCGACGCCAAGAACGGCGCCGAGGGCCTGGAGCTGCTCCGGGCCGACCCGGACTTCGCGCTCGTGATTCTCGACCTCGCCATGCCGGGCATGTCGGGTCGCGAGGTGCTGGCCGAGATCCGGTCGCTGGTCGACACCATGGCGGTGCCCGTCCTGGTGCGTACCGGCACCGGCGACGACGGCGACGAGGCCCAGCTGCTCGACGCGGGCGCCGACGACTACGTCACCAAGGAAGCCGACGCCGCCCGGTTCCTCGCCCGAGTGCGCGCGGTGCTCCGCCGGGCGGTCTAGCAGGTCGCTGAAGAAAGGGAGTACCCCGCGTTGTGGGCGCCACGGCCCCGAGCAGTAGGCGGCTCGCCGAAGGCATGGCCGTGGCTACGTCGAGACGTGGTAACGACGAAGATGGGGCCGTGCCGCCCCAACCCGAACGGGCGCAGGCACTCCCTTTTTTCAGCGACCTGCTAGCCGGTAACGATGCCGTAACAGATGCGCGAATTCGGCGTGACACCCGCTGTGGGCCGTTACGTTCGCGCGGTATCTTCCCTCCGTTTCGTGGCAGTCACGGTTCATTTCCGTTACGGAGGCAGGCATGGCACGGCTCGGTCGCGCGGCGCTCGCGCTCACGCTCGCCCTTGGGTCGACGGCAGTGGCCGCGCAAGAGGCCGCTTCGCAGTTCGTGGTCGAGGGGCGGGCGGCTTCGCTCCGCATCGGGGGTCGCGTGCACCTGCAGGCCCGACACGACTCGCCCGACGACGCCCAGCCCGACATGCTGTTCATGCGACGCGCGCGCATCACGGCCGACGTGCGGGTCGGAGAATTCCTGGACGGACGCCTGCAGCCCGAGTTCACCGGCTCGGGCTCTCTGCAGGACGCCTGGGTCCGCTTCAGCTTCGCCCCGTCGTTTCGGCTCTCGATGGGCCAGTTCAAGCGGGCACACGAGGGGTTCGAACTCGCGAGCTCGACCGAGCTTCCCGTCGTGGAGCGAGACGGACGCGTCTCGGGCGCACCCGGATGTGCGGGCACCGGAGGCGTCTGCTCGCTCAGCCGGCTCGCGGTGGGCCTCGGCTTTTCGGGGCGTGACGCGGGGGTCCGGGCCGAGGGCCGCCTCGGCTCGGCGGTCTCCTATCTGGCGACCGTGACCAACGGCACCGGCGCCAACAACCCGGACGAGAACGACGCCAAGTCGGTTTCCGGCCGCTTGAGCTGGAGCGTCGCCGAGGGCGTGACGCTCTCCGGATTCTACGGCGTGCATGATCACCCCGGGCTCGCCCGCCCCGACGATACCGATTACGGCGCAGCGGGCGGGCTCGAAATCGAGGTGGGTGCCTATCGAGAGGGTGTTCGTCTGCACGCGGGGGTCGTGGCGGGCGACAACTGGCGCGCAGGCCCCGAGACCGGCTTCGTGGCGGTGCAGGGCATCGCCTCCTGGTACCGCCCGCTCGAAGGTGGTCGCTGGGCCGGCGTTGAGCCGATGCTGCGCGTCGGCTGGGCCGACGGCGACACCGACCAGGCGGACGACGCGGCGCTGCTGGTGACGCCCGGCCTGCACCTCTACGTACAGGGCCGCAACCGCGTCGGAGTGAACCTCGACCTCTACGATCCGGAGGCGGGCGACGCGGTGTGGTCGCTCAAGGTCCAGACGTCGCTCTACTTCTGACGGTGCCGCGCGGCGGGGTACGCACCGGAAGGGCGCGACGACGGGAAGCGCGTCGGGTAGCGCCCGGAAAGCGCCGGTAGAATTGACACTTCCGCCCGCTAGCCTCAGCTTAGGGGGCTGTTGACGCATGGGTCGCCGGTGCGACCCGAAAGGCGCCGCGGACCCGGCTGCCGAGCGCGGTCCGGTCCGGGCGTCTTTTCCATCCAAGAGCACGCGGTCCAGGTTCAATGTTCAAATCGCTGCGGGGACGGCTCATCACGACGATCATCGTGGTGGCCATGGCGGGCTGGCAGCTCTACGCCAACTACCGAGACACGGGCAGTCCGCTCAAGCTCGGTCTCGATCTGCAGGGCGGCATGCACCTCCAGCTCGAGGTCGACGACTCACTCGGCACCATGACGGCCGAGGCCCGGCAGGCGGGCATCGAGCAGGCCGAGCGGGTGCTCCGCACGCGCATCGACGAGTTCGGCGTCGAAGAGCCGCTCATTCAGCGCTCCGGCGCCGAGCGCCTCATCGTCGAGCTCGCGGGCATCAGCGACCCCGAGCGGGCGCGGGGCATCATTCAGCAGTCGGCGTACCTCGAGTTCAAGCTGGTGCTGACGGACGCGCAGTTCGATCAGGCGCTGCCCCGAATCGATCGCGCGATCGTTGCGAGCCTGGGCCAGGATTCGCTGCAGGCGCTCGGACGTGCGGTCGAGGCACCCGAGACCGACGACCTCACCGACCTGCTCTTCGGAGGCGACTCCGCGACGGCCGACTCCGCAGCGGCCGCCGATTCGGTCCAGGCTGCGGCCGATACGGCGACCGCAGAGGAAGCCGAGCCGGAGCTCAACCTCCGACCCTTCACGTCGCTCTTGAGCGTGGGTGATGCGCCCGGCACGTATCTCGTCGCGTCGGAAGACATCGAGGTCGCGCAGATCTTCCTCGCGCTGCCCGACGTGCAGCGGGCCTTTCCGCGAAACGCCTCCGTGCACTGGGGCAGCGAGATCGTGGGGCAGGGCGCACGGACCTATCGGCGCCTCTACGTGCTCGAGGCCGACGAGTTCATGACCGGCGACATGCTCGAAGACGCGATCGCCAGCCGTGACCCGCAGTTCAACACGCCCCAGGTCCAGTTCACGCTGAGCCGCGCGGGCGGGCGCCTCTTCAGCCGATTCACCAGCCAGAACGTGGGCAACTACCTCGCGATCGTTCTCGACGGCGAGGTCATGAGCGCGCCGGTGATTCGCGACCGGATCGGGTCGCAGGGCCAGATCGATCTGGCGGGCGCGCCGATGGAAGAGGCTCGCGACCTCGCGCTCGTGCTTCGGGCGGGCGCCCTGCCTACACCGCTCCGCATCATGGAGGAGCGCACGATCGGGCCGTCGCTCGGCGCCGACTCGATCGAGCAGGGTCAGATCGCGGGTTGGATCGGCCTCGCTCTCGTGCTCGCCATCATGATCGGCTACTACCGCATGGCCGGCGTGCTCGCGGTCGGGGCGCTCGCGGTCTACGTGGTGCTCGTGATGGGCGGGCTGGCCGGTATCGGCGCCACGCTCACGCTACCCGGTATCGCGGGATTGATTCTCTCCGTGGGCATGGCGGTGGACGCGAACGTGCTGATCTTCGAGCGTATCCGCGAAGAACTCGCGGCCGGCAGGGCCACACGCACCGCCGTCGACGAGGGGTTCGGGCACGCGCTCTCGGCCATCGTCGACGCCAACCTGACTACGCTGATCACGGCGCTGATCCTCTTTCAGTTCGGTACGGGCCCCGTACGAGGCTTCGCCGTGACCCTGTCGATCGGAATCGTGGCCTCGTTCTTCTCCGCACTCTACGTCACCCGGACCTTCTTCCTGCTGTACCTGTCAGGGAAGAAGGCGTCCGATCCCATCAGCATCTGAGCCGGCCATGAGACTCTTCGCCAACGCCGAGTACACCTTCATCGAACAGCGCCGTAAGGCGTACGTGGTGTCGGGCATCGCGCTGCTGATCGGCCTCGCCGCGATGATCTTCAACATCGCGTCCATCGGAAGCTGGCTGAACTACGGGGTCGACTTCACCGGCGGCTCGATCGTGCAGGTGCACTTCGAGAACGAGGTCGACGTCGGTCAGGTGCGGAACGCGGTATCGTCGATGACCGGCAGCGAGGTGACCCGGTTCGCGGGTGAGAACGAGTTCGTGATTCGTGTGCCGCTCGAAGAGGGCGTCGAGGTCGACGCCGTGCGTACCGAGGTCCAGGAGCTCGTCGCGCAGGCCAGCCTCGGCACCTTCGAGATCACGCGTACCGAGCTGGTCGGGCCGAAGATCGGCGCCGAGCTTCAGCAGAAGGCCGGGCTCGCGATCCTCTTCAGCTTCATTCTCACGCTGATCTATCTGGCGATTCGCTTCGAGCTCCGGTTCGGGCTCGCTGCGGTGATCGCGACGTTGCACGACATTCTGATCGCGCTCGGCTTCCTGGCCGTCTTCCGGGTCGAGATCGCGCTGCCGACTGTTGCCGCGATTCTCACCATCGTCGGATACTCGTTGAACGACACGATCGTCGTGTTCGACCGCATTCGTGAGAACCTGGGCAAGAAGGGCGCGCGCAAGGAAGACCAGGTCGCGCTCATCAACCGTTCGATCAACGAGACGTTGCCCCGGACGGTCCTGACGTCGGCCACCACCCTCGCCGTGCTCCTCGCGCTCCTGTTGGTGGGGCCGACGACGATCCGCGACTTCGCACTGGTGCTGATCCTGGGAGTCCTGATCGGTACATACTCGTCGATCTTCGTGGCGTCGCCGGCGCTGGTCGAGATCCGGAAGCGCATGGGCGAGAAGAAGCGCGAGCGCAGGCGGCGGAGCGAAGCCCCGGCGGTCTGAACGACACGCCTGGCCGGTCGATGCTCTTCGACAGCCACTGCCACCTGACGGCCGACGCCTTCGACGCCGACCGCAATGACGTGCTCGCTCGGGCGCGCGAGGCCGGGGTCGAAGGGCTCGTCACCATCGCGTCGACCCCTGACGACGCCCGCGCGGCGCTCGCCCTCGCGGGCGCGCACGAAGGGGTCTGGTGCACCGCGGGCATCCACCCGCACGAGGCGCAACTCGGGGCCTCTACGGAGGTTCTCCGCGATCTGCGCCGGCTTCTCGACCACCCGCGTGTGGTGGCGGTGGGCGAGTGCGGGCTCGACTTCCACTACGACCACGCCCCGCGCGAGACCCAGCGTGCGACCTTCGACGCCCAGATCGACCTCGCACGGCAGACAGGGCTTCCGTTGGTGGTCCACAGCCGGAGCGCCGACGCCGAGATGATCGAGGCCCTCGAGGGGCTGCCGCCTGGTGTACGGGGCGTCCTGCACTGCTTCACCGGCGGCGACGCGCTTCTCGAGGCGGGGCTCGAGGCCGGCTGGTGGATCTCCTTCTCGGGAATCGTCACATTCAACCGGTTCGACCAGCAGCACCAGGTGCGCGCGGTGCCCGACGATCGGCTCCTGATCGAGACCGACGCCCCCTACCTTGCGCCGGTTCCGCACCGAGGCCGGCGCAACGAGCCGGCCTTCGTCGCGGAGACGGCGCGCGTGCTCGCGGAGATCCGGGGCGTCACGCCCGACGAGCTCGCCGCCCTCACCTGGTCCAACGCACGCCGGTTCTACGCACTCTCCTGACGGACACGGAGCCCAACATGCGCACCTTCTTCGAACTCTTCGCCCGATCACCCTTCGCCCCGCTGCTCAAGCACGGCGAGAAGGTGCACGAGGTCCTGCTCGAACTTCCGACCCTCTTCGACGCCTTCGTCGAGGGCGACCGCGAGGGCGTCGCCGACGCGCACGAGCGCATCAGCCACCTCGAGCACGAGGCCGACCAGCTCAAGCGCGAGATTCGCGACAATCTGCCGCGCTCGCTCTTTCTGCCTGTCGACCGGGGCGACCTGCTGCGGTTCCTGAAGGAGCAGGACGCGATCGCCGACGCCGCCGAAGACGTCGCGGTGCTCATGAACATGCGGGCCACCCCTACGCCGCCCGAGATGCGGCCGAAGGTCCGGGCCCTGGTCGAGCAGATCGTTCGCACGGGCGAGACCTGGTTCGAGATCATCAAGCTCTTGCCCGAACTCCAGGAATCGTCGTTCACGGGCCCCGAGGTGAGGAAGGTGGTAGAGCTCATCGACCGGGTGCACGACGAGGAGTGGGAGGCCGACCTGCGCCAGGCGGCGCTCGGCCGCGCGACGGTGCGCTACGAAGACGACCTGGGCGCCGTCTCGGTGCTCTTCTGGATGCGCATCGCGTCCAAGCTCGGCGAGGTCGCCAACCGCGCCGAGAACGCGGGCGACCTGCTCCGGCTGATGCTCGCACGCAGCTGATCGTATCGTGGAACTCCTACTCTTCCTGGCCATCGGTACGGGCTTCTACATGGCCTGGAACATCGGCGCCAACGACGTGGCCAACGCCATGGGCACGTCGGTCGGCTCCGGCGCACTGACGCTCCGGCGGGCGATCATTCTTGCGGGCATCTTCGAGTTCTCGGGCGCCGTACTCGTGGGCGGGCACGTCTCCGAGACGATTCGCAAGGGGATTCTCGACCCGACGATGTATTCGGTGGCCGGCGGCTTCGGCGCCGAAGGTCCGATGATTCTCGCGCTGGGCATGGCCGGTGCGCTCCTCGCGGCGGCGATCTGGCTGCAGCTGGCGACCTGGGTCGGCCTGCCGGTCTCGACGACGCATTCGATCGTGGGCGCCGTCGTCGGGTTCGGGCTCGTATCGGTCGGAACAAGCGGCGTCGACTGGAGCACGGTGAGCCAGATCGTCGCGTCGTGGGTGGTCTCGCCGGTTCTGGGCGGCCTGCTCGGCTTCCTGACCTTCGTGATCGTGCGCAGGCTCGTGCTGCACCAGGACGAACCCATCGCGGCGACGGTGCGGGTGGCCCCCTACCTGGTCGGCATCGTCTTCGCGATTCTCGCGCTCACCTTCGTCTACAAGGCGCTCAGCAATGTCCTGCCCGACCCGCACCCCTTCCTGGTCGGCCTGATCGTGCTTGGCGTGGGCGGTGTCGGCATTCTGATCGCGCGGGCCCGGATCCGGCCCGACGCGATCGCCGAGGGCGGAAATCCCTACGACTACGTGGAGAAGGTCTTCGGCGGCCTGCAGATCGTCACGGCCGCCTTCGTCGCGTTCGCGCACGGTGCGAACGACGTGGCCAACGCGGTGGGGCCCCTCGCGGCAGTCGCGAGCATCGCATCGACCGGCTTCACGGCGATTCCCACCGAGGTGCCGGTACCGACCTGGATGCTGGCGGCTGGTGGCGTGGGCATCGTGATCGGTCTCGCGACGTGGGGCTACCGGGTGATCCAGACGATCGGCAAGCACATCACCGAGCTCACGCCGACTCGCGGGTTCTCGGCCGAGTTCGGCGCCGCGTGCACGGTGCTGGTCGCGAGCCGCCTCGGGTTGCCGGTGAGCACGACGCACGTGCTGGTGGGGGCCGTGGTGGGCGTGGGGCTCGCGCACGGGCTGGCCGCGCTCAACATGCGCACGGTGCGAAACATCATCGGGTCCTGGCTTGCCACCGTGCCCGCCGCCGCGGGCATGGGCGCCCTGATCTTCCTCGCCCTGCGCGCCGTCTTTCTCTAGCCCTGCCTGCGGTCCGGTGCCTCGACGCATTCACGTGCTGCCCGACTCGGTGGCGAACCAGATCGCCGCCGGCGAGGTGGTCGAGCGTCCGGCGTCGGTCGTGAAGGAGCTCGTCGAGAACGCCCTCGACGCCGGGGCGCGGCAGATCGACGTGCGCATCGAGCGGGGCGGCAAGCGCAGAATCCGGGTCGCCGACGACGGGTACGGCATGAGTCGCCCGGACGCGCTCCTGGCGCTCGACCGGCACGCGACGTCCAAGATCGAGCGCGCCGAGGACCTGCGCGGCGTGACCAGCTTCGGCTTTCGGGGCGAGGCGCTGCCGTCGATCGCCGCGGTGGCGCGGCTCGTGATCGAGACGCGCGAGGCCGATGACCCCGAGGGCACCCGGGTGCGCGCGACCGGCGGATCGATTTTGGACGTTCAGGACGTGGCGCGGCAGGTGGGCACGACCATCGACGTCCAGAACCTTTTCTTCAACGCGCCGGCGCGGGCCCGGTTCCTCAAGGCGGTGGGCGTCGAATCGCGCGCCGTGTCGGAGACGCTCACGACGCTCGCGCTGGCGCACCCGGAACGCGCGATCCGCCTCGAGTCCGACGACCGGACGCTGCTCGACCTGCCACCCTCCGACACCCTGGTCGACCGCATCGCGCGCATCTGGGGTGACGAGGCCGCGGCGGGGCTGCTGGCGGTCACCTTCGAGGCGGCGGGCGTGCGGGTCGAGGGGTTGGTCCAGCGACCGGACCTGGCCCG
>CBFGQV010000063.1:0-10775 GCA_965651045.1 uncultured bacterium | reverse complement strand
GGCTTCGCTACGAGGCCTACGTGCTCCGGCAGGGGCGCGAGTTGCTGACGCTCATGCCCCGGGAGGGCGTGCGGGCGCTGGTCCGTCGAATCCGGGCCGAGCTTCCTCGGGAAACCGAGCCGAACGATCCGCTCCTCGACGACCTCGCGCGCTACGCCGCGACGCTGCTTCCGCTTCCGCCCTTCGGCGTCTGGCTCGGCGACTTCACGGCGCACCGTGCCGCGCATCTCGCCCAGACCGATCCGCCGCTCCGTGACGGGCCCGAGGCGCCCGACGGCGAATCGGTGGCGGTCGATGTCCGGAGCTTCTCTGCCACGGGCGAAGAGTGGATCGGCGAGCTCCAGGTTCGTTCCGTGCCGGCCGGATGGCGCGGGTCGCTCCACTTCCATCGACCGGGCGCCGCCAAGTCCGGGTGCACGGGCGAGGTCTTCCGGGAGCGTGACCTCACGACGCTGCGGGAACGGTTTCGGTCGCTCGACACGCCCACCCTGCAGGCCTTTCTCCGCTCGTCGTTGCCCTGATCGGGAATCCCCGAAGATTTGTAAAAATCACGCAACGCCGTGTGGATGATTTTTTCGGAAGTCCTTTCGGAAACGGCGCGGCATCGCTGGACATCTTCCAGAAAAGTTTGAAAAAACCAAGCGGCGCCCGAAGCCCGGGAACGCTTGGTTTCGTGTTTCGTGTCGAAATGCTAAGTGATTATTTTACAATAACTTAGCGGATTGGTGCCGAATGCAGCACGAATCGATGCCAGACTTGCGCCCACGGAAATCCCTCCCTATTCTACCTGCCCGGCGCTCGCTGAAGGCGAGCCGCGACGCAGGCGAGCTCCGGACCCGGCGAGTTTTCAACTTTTCAACATTCCGTACCCGGAGCCCGGCGCATGTGGGAGACCTGTTCCGTACAGCTGAACGTTCGACTTCCTCGCGACATCGCGGCGCAGGCGGAAGAGGTTCAGCGAACCGATCCGGAGTTTCTGAGCCGGGTGGTCCTGTACGGGCTGACGCGTCGCTCCATCTACCAGCACCTGCGCGAGCGCAAGGACGGCGACAGCCTCAGCGCAGGAACCCAGCAGACGCTGGCGACGTAACGGCGCCAGGTCGTACCACGCGGTAGGCTTGCGCGGGCGGTGCGGCTCCGCCATCCATAAGGGGCGTAAGAGGTTCGGACCCGGTCCATCGTTTCCAGCGAGCGCGCCGGGGCAACCTGTCCGCCTTCCGGGGGCAACGTTTGAACGGTGCCGATCCGCCTGACCCGCAGCCTACGCCGACCACGGGTGAGTCCGAGGCCGTTCTGAGGGCCAAGTACCTGGACTACTGCTCGGCGCAGCTGGCCGATCTCCTGCTGTATCTGTCGCCCGACGAGATCTTTCTCGTGGCGCAGCGCGAGGCGCCGCGTGACGCGGGTGAGCTCTCGTACACGGCGATGGTGCGAATCGCGACGGAGTGGCTGGCGTCTCGTGTCGCCCTGCCGCCGTTCGAGATCTGGCTCGAGGACTACCGCGCGCACCCCGATCGGTACGAGGCCTACCTCATGGGGCTCTGGCGCTCGGAAGCCGCCGGCTGACGCGGGCCGGTGGGGCCGGTCGCCGCTCCCGCCGTCAGAAGGGCAGGTCGTCGTCGGGCTCGGAGAGGGGCTTGCTCGCCGGCCGGTTCCCGCCGAAGCCGCCGCCACCGCCTCCGAAGTCACCGCCGGAATCCCCACTGCCGCCGCCGGAGCCGAGCATCACCATTTCGTTGACCACGATGTCGGTCCAGTAGCGGGTGTTGCCGCTGTCGTCCTGGGTCTGGGAGTACTCGAGGCGGCCCTCGACGTAGAGCCGGTCCCCCTTCTTGACGTACTGCTCGACGATGTCGGCGAGGCGACCGAAGAAGGTGAGCCGGTGCCATTCGGTCTTCTCCTGCTGCTGGCCGTTGCGGTCCTGGAACGTGCGGTTCGTGGCGACGGACACTTTGGCCACCCGCGACCCGCCCGAGGTCGCGCGAATCTCGGGGTCGCTTCCGACGTTTCCGATGAGCATGACCTTGTTCAGGGAACGACTCATGAGCGGGGTACTCCTTGGGCAGGCTCGGGTGAGGAAGACGAGGCCGGAAGGTAAGGCGTCGGGCCGGGTTTTTCCATTGCCCGATGGGACGCCCAGGGTCTATGCTTCGGGCCGGCTCGAACGGAGCCCACGTGGCGTGCCGAGACGCCTGCGCGCCGCCCCAACGCCCCTACCGCACAACCGGGACCGATGACCGATCTGACCTACCTTCGCGTGGAGTGGGACGGAGACCTCGCCGTGGTCTCCATCGACCGCCAGGAGAAGATGAACGCCCTCAACGCCGAGGTCGTCGAGGAACTCGGCCGCGTCTTCGACGAACTCCGTCACGACGACGACGTGCGGGGCGTGATCGTCACCGGGGCGGGCGAGAAGGCCTTCGTCGCGGGCGCGGACATCGCCGAGCTCGCGACCATGAATCCGCTTTCCGGCGTCGCCGTGAGCCGCGCCGGCCAACGTGTGTTTCTCGGCATCGAGCGCTTTCCGAAGCCGGTCCTGGCCGCCGTCGGCGGTTATGCGCTCGGCGGCGGCTGCGAGCTGGCGCTCGCCTGCCACCTGCGCATCGCGAGCGAGAATGCCCGGTTCGGGCTGCCCGAGGTCGGGCTGGGCATCATTCCGGGGTACGGCGGCACGATTCGGCTGGCCCGCCTCGTCGGCCTCGGGCGCGCGCTCGACCTCACGCTCACGGGCGACATGATCGGCGCCGAGCGGGCCGAGAGCATCGGGCTGGTGAACGCCGTGGTGCCCCGCGCCGAGTTGATGGAGCGCGCGAAGGAATACCTGCGCAAGATCACCGCGAAGGGGCCGGTCGCGGTGCGACTGGCGCTCGAGTCCGTCTATCGGGGCCTCGACACGGCGATGGGCGATGCCCTCGACTTCGAATCGGCGGGGTTCGGGTTGCTCGCCTCGACCGACGACATGCGCGAGGGCATGACCGCGTTTCTGGAGAAGCGAAAGCCGTCGTTCGAGGGCCGCTGAGCGAGCGGCACCCCCCCCCGGGGGCGTCAGCGGTATTCGCCGCGACCGCGGAACCGGACCTCGCCGGTCCAGAGGTTCCACTCCATCACGTCGCCCTCGTCGAGTCGGAACGGGCCGGAGCTCAGACGCCGCGTACCGCGGGCCTCGAGTCGGTAGTCGCCGGGCCGCAACGCCCGCCGCACGCGAAAGGTGCGTGACTCGTCGGGGTTCACGCGTCCGAGCGACATGCGACCGCCGTCCGGCGTGATCAGATGGATCGTCATGACGCCGTAGTTCGCGCGGGTGTTGTCGACGACGATCGAGGTGGTCGTGGTCGCACCCGGATAGCGTGCCGTCGATTGGCATGCGAGGCCCGCCAGCGCGACCACGGCCGTCACGGCGAGGGCGGCGAGCGGTGTGGAGCGGGGGTGCCGGTGCGGCATCGATCCTCGGGGTCGGGGCGGGGGGGTGCGGTGCCTCATACGCCACCGGAGGGCGGGGGTGCCCGGCGGGGCCGCGAGCGGGGCTCGGCGACGCCAGTCCCACGGGGCCGAAAGCCTTGTATTTCCAAGCTTCCAGCGGGTCGCGGAGGGTGGCCCCGCGCGCCCGATCGTGGTACATTTCGTCATGTTTCGACACCCCTCCGACTGCCCGGCCGCGTGCACTTGAAGCACCTGTCGCTTCGGCACTTCCGGAACCTGGGCAGCCAGGAGCTGGAGGTGCCCGCCGAGGGGTTCGCACTGATCGGCGCCAACGCCCAGGGCAAGAGCAATCTGCTCGAAGCGATGTACTACCTCGAGACCTTCCGCTCCTTTCGCGGGGCCCGTGACGAGCAGCTCGTCGCATTCGACGACGAGTCGTTTCGCGTCGTCGCGGGCGCCGAGCGCACCGCAGAGGACGGGGCCCCGGGCACGGCCCGGGGTTCGGGGGATTCCCGGGCGGACGACGCGGTCGAGGTGGCCGCGGCGTACCTCAAGCGCGGACGCAAGAAGAAAGTCACGGTCGACGGGCGCGAACCCGACCGTCTCTCCGACGCGTTGGGGCGCCTGGGTATGGTCGTCTTCTCGCCGTCCGACGTACTGCTGGTGAACGAGGGGCCTTCGGAGCGTCGGCGCTTTCTCGACATGGTGCTGTCGCTCAACGCCGACGGCTACCTGCGGGCCCTGCAGGAGTACCGGCACGTCCTCGCTCAGCGCAACGCCGCGCTGCGTGACGACCAGCCGTCGGAGCTCGTGGAGCTCTGGAACGCATCGCTGGTCGACGCCGGGGCGCACGTGATGCTGCACCGGGCGCGCTGGATCGACGAGCGTGCGCCGCTCTTCGCCGAGCTGTACGCCGTGGTGAGCGGCGGCCAGACCGCGATGCCGAGCTACCGTCCGAGCGTCTCCTACGAGGGAGCGCCGACGGCGGACACGGTGGCTGATGCCTTTCGTGAGGCGCTCGGAAGGGCGCGTTCGCGTGAGCGACGGGTCGGCACCACCGTGGTCGGCCCGCACCGCGACGAGCTGGTGATCTCGCTCGAAGGCGACGAAGGCCTGGAGGTGCGCGAGTACGGGTCCGGGGGCCAGCGCCGCACGGCCGCACTCACGCTTCGGCTGGTCGAGGCCGACACCATTCGCGAGGCGCGCGGACTCGAGCCGATCGTGCTGCTCGACGACGTCTTCGCCGAGCTGGACGAGGGCCGGAGCGAGCGCATTCTGCACCTGATGGAGGGCCGACGTACCGGGCAGGTGATTCTCACGGCCCCGAAAGAGAGCGACGTGCGCCTGCACCGTGATCGCCTGCCGAGGTGGCGCATCGCGGGGGGGCGCATCGAGGCGTGAGCGGGCGTGGCGGCGGGCCGGCGAAGGTCGGCGAGTTGCTGGATTCGTTTCTGGACGACGCCGGCGTGCGCACGCAGGTGGAGCGTCAGGCGGTGCTCGACGAGTGGGCCGGGCGTGTGGGGCCCCGTATCGCGGAGGTCACGCGGCCGCGGTCGATCTCCGAGGCGACGTTGTTCGTCGAGGTGCGGTCGAGCGCGTGGCTCATGGAACTGAACATGATGAAGGGTCGGATTCTCGAGCGGCTCAACGAGGGGCACGACGGAGCGCCCCTCGAGAAGCTCGTGTTCGTGTTGTCACCCATGCCCTGAGAGGCGACGTCGATGGCGGAGAAGAAGCAAGCGAAGAAGGGCGGCGAGTACACGGCCGGTCAGATTCAGGTGCTCAAGGGGCTCGAGGCGGTCCGGAAGCGCCCCGGCATGTACATCGGCTCGACCTCGGCGCGAGGTCTCCACCACCTGGTCTACGAGGTCGTCGACAACTCGATCGACGAGGCCATGGCCGGGTACTGCTCCGAGGTCGAGGTCACGATCCACGAGGGTGACTCGGTCACCGTGGTCGACGACGGCCGGGGGATTCCCGTCGACGTGCACCCGGTCGAGAAGGTGCCCGGGGTCGAGCTGGCCATGACCACCCTGCACGCGGGCGGCAAGTTCGACAAGGACACCTACAAGGTCTCCGGCGGACTGCACGGCGTGGGCGTGAGCGTGGTGAATGCGCTCTCGGAGTGGCTCGAGGTCGAGGTGCGGCGCGACGGGCGTCGCTACCACCAGCGCTTCGAGCGGGGCATCAAGACGAAAGAGCTCGAAGACCTTGGAAGCGCCAAGGGTACGGGCACCCGGGTCAGCTTCCAGCCCGACCACGAGATCTTCACCGAGACGCTCTACAACTTCGACACGCTCTCGAACCGCCTGCGCGAGCTGGCGTTCCTGAACAAGGGCCTCAAGATCATTCTGGTCGACGAGCGGGCCGAGAAGCCGGTTCGCGAAGAGTACCGGTACGAGGGCGGGCTGGCCGAGTACGTGCAGTTCCTGCGGGGCACGCGCAAGCCTCTCCACGACACGATCATCTACTTCGAGGCCGAGAAGCCCGAGGCGGAGATCGAGCTCGCCATGCAGTACGACGAGGGCTTCAGCGAGAACACGCACACCTTCGTCAACAACATCAACACGCACGAGGGCGGCTCGCACCTGACGGGCCTCAAGGCGGCGCTCACGCGCACGATCAACGACTACGCTCGCCGCAACAACATCTTCAAGAAGGACGAGAGCCTCTCGGGCGACGACGTGCGCGAGGGTCTCACCTGCGTGCTGAGCGTCAAGGTCATGGAGCCCCAGTTCGAGGGGCAGACCAAGACCAAGCTGGGCAACAGCGAGGTGCGGGGAGCGGTCGAGGCCGCGGTGAACGAGCACCTGACGATCTTCCTCGACGAGAACCCGAAGGCCGCCAAGGCGATCATCGAGAAGTCGCTCCAGGCGGCGCGCGCCCGCGAGGCGGCCCGCAAGGCGCGTGACCTGGCGCGCAAGAAGAGCGCGCTCGAGGGCGGCGTGCTGCCGGGCAAGCTCGCCGACTGCTCGCTCAACGAGCCCTCCATGTGCGAGATCTACCTCGTCGAGGGCGACTCGGCGGGGGGGTGTTTTTCCGGTGATACTCGCGTCGCGCTGGCGGACGGCCGCACGCCGACCTTCGTCGAGTTGGTGGCCGAGGACGAGGCGGGCAAGGAGAACTTCTGCTACACGATTCGTCGAGACGGTACCATCGGACTGGAGCGCATTCTGCACCCGCGGGTCACGAAGCGGGGGGTTCCCGTCGTCAGGGTCGTGCTCGACAACGGCGAGGCGATCACCTGCACGCCCGACCACCGGTTCATGCTTCGCGACGGCACATACCGCCGGGCGGACGCGCTGCAGCCGCATGACTCGTTGATGCCGCTCTATCGAAAGCTCTCCGACATGGAGGAGCCGGGCATCACCATCGATGGGTACGAGATGGTATGGGACCCGAGGTCCGATTCGTGGCTGTTCACGCACGTCCTGGCCGACTGGTACAACCGCTGGAAGAAGGTCTACTCGGTCGATGACGGTGATCACTGTCACCACGTGGACTTCGACAAGCGGAACAACGCCCCTCCGAACATCCGCCGCATGCCGGCTGCCGACCACCTCGAGCTTCATCGTCGACACGTCGAGAAGACGCTCCACCGACCTGATGTGATCGAAAGAGGTCGGCGCCTGCGAAAGTCTCCGGCGTTCCGTCGAAAGATGAGCGAGAGAATGACGCAGCCGGAGACACGGAAAGTGCTCTCGGATCAGGCGAAGGAGCAGTGGAGGGACCCGGAGTACCGGGAGTTCATGGCCCGGCGCTGGCGCGAGTTCTTCGACTCGAACGAGGAGTATCGCAGCGAGGTGCTTGCACGCCTGAACCAGGGCCAGCGTGACTATTGGGCGAATGCGGCGTTTCGGAAGGAACGCTCGAACGAGATGCGTCGGTTCTACGAGGAGCACCCGGAGGCCAAAGACGCACTGTCTGAGAAGGCGAAGAGGCAGTGGGCGGACGCGGCCCTCCGTGAGTGGCGTGCCAGCAAGACCAGCGAGCAGTGGACCCCCGAGTTCCGCGCCAGTCGGAGGGAGGCGCTGCACCGCACGTACTACAGGAAGACCATCGCAGCGTTGAACGCCTTCGCGTCAGGCGACGGCGTCGACCTGGAGCGGTATCGTGAGGCGCGAAGGGCGTCGGGTGACACGAGCGTGCTCACCTTCGCCACCTTCTGTGCACGGTACTTCGACGGGGACGAACGACGGGCGCTCGATGCGGTCCGCCACCACAACCACAAGGTGGTTCGGGTCGAACCGCTCGATCATACGATCGACGTCTACGACCTCGAAGTGCCTGGTACCCACAACTTCGCGCTGGCCGCGGGCGTGTTCGTTCACAACAGCGCCAAGATGGGCCGCGACCGTCAGTATCAGGCGATCCTGCCGCTCAAGGGCAAGATCCTGAACACCGAGCGCGCACGGATCGACAAGATTCTGTCGAACGACGAGATCCGGGCGATGATCACTGCCATAGGCGCGGGCATTCGCGACGACTTCGATCTCAAGAATGCGCGGTACCACAAGATCATCGTGATGAGCGTCGACGCCGAAGAGCACGTCTTCGTACGCGAGGGCGAGGCGACGCGCATGGTACGGATCGGCGAGTTCGTCGACGCGCAGCTCGGTCGGGGTGACGTCGCGGGGGTGAGCGGGTACGAGAAGAAGGTCGGGGGCGACCTCGGTGAGGTGCTCTGCTTCGGGCTCGACGACCACGAAGTGCGGTTCCGCCCCATTCGGGCCGTATTGAGGCACCCGCTCGACGAGGCACTCTTCGAGGTGCGAACGGCGTATGGGCGCACGGTGCGCGTGACCGCGAGCCACAGCGTTTTCGTGCACGAAGCCGGTGAGGTGAGGCTCAAGAAGGGCGACGAGCTGCAGGTCGGCGACCACGTCGTGGCACCGCGACGCATTCGCCTGCCCGAGACGGCACCACGTCGTATCGACCTGCTGCGAGCGCTCCACGCCGACGAGGCGACCGCGTCGGACGTTTGGGTCCGGGGTCCGGCCGTCGAGGACTGGTACAAGGCACGCGTCATGGAGCGCGTGACGGTCGGGCCGAGTTGGCTCGAAGACCGATGGGAACGCGAGTACAGAGCTGCGCCGGCCAATCGCGTGCGCACCTACGTGCGCCTGTCGGAGCTGGATCACGACGACCTCGTCTGGTTCGCCGACCGGGACGATCTGCGTCTCACGCCGGAGAAGCACGCGGACCACGGCGTGCCCCGCTATCTCGAGGTGACGAACGATCTCGCCTTCCTGCTGGGGTTCTACCTCGCGGAAGGTTGGGTGTCGGCGCGCGGGGGCATTCGCCTCGCGATCGGGCGGCGGAACCAGGTGTCTCTCGACGAGGTGGCCGGGGCGATGACCCGGGTGTTCGGCATCGCGCCTTCGTTCTATGCCGGCGGCCCGGACCGGGCGGGCGAGTTGAAGCTCGTGAACCGGGTGGCGGCACACGCCTGGGCACGGGTCTTCGGATTCGACGGTGCCCGGGCCGCGACCAAGTGCGTGCCCGACCTGATCTTCGGATTGCCCGAAGAGGGGCGCGCCGCGTTCCTTCGAGGGTACCTCATGGGCGACGGTACCCTCTCAGGGGGCAAGCTCGCCTTCGCGACCACGTCGCGCGACACGGCGAGTGGCGTGATGTATCTGCTCTCGAGCTTCGGCGTGATGTCGTCGCTATCGGCACGAGAGCCCGACGGGGTCGTTCGAGAGATCCGTGGAGCACCCTGTGTCACGAAGAGCACTTCGTACACGGTCACGGTGACGGCCAGGTCCGACCTCGAAGCGATTCGTGAGGTATGGGCAGGTCTGGACGGGGCTGCCGCCGTCGAGAGTGCGCTGGAGAGCACCTGGCCCGAGGTCAACCGACGGTTCGACGAGATCGACGGCGACCTCGTAGGCCTGCCGGTCGTCTCGATCGAAGAGGTCACCCCTACCAACGGGCACGTGTACGACTTCTCGGTCGAGACCGACGAGAACTTCGTGGCCGGCGTGGGCGGCATTTGTTGCCACAACACCGACGCGGACGTCGACGGCGCGCACATTCGTACCTTGCTGCTTACCTTCTTCTTCCGTCAGATGCCCGAGCTCATCGAGGCCGGCTACATCTACATCGCGCAGCCTCCGCTCTATCGAGTGCACAAGGGCAGCAAGGAGTTCTACGCCTACAACGAAGACGAGCGTATCGAGTACATCAAGCGGCTCGGCGGCAAGGACGGCGACAGCAAGGGCATCGGCATTCAGCGCTACAAGGGGCTCGGCGAGATGAACCCCGACCAGCTCTGGAAGACCACGATGGACCCCGAAACCCGCACGCTCATGCGCGTGCAGATCGAAGACGGCGCGATCGCCTCGCAGCTCTTCGACCGGCTCATGGGCGACGACGTCGAGCCACGCCGCGAGTTCATCGAGAAGAACGCCAAGTTCGTACGAAACCTGGACGTCTGAGGCCGTAGGCGCCCCTCAGCCGCCGATCAGCGGGTTCTCCCAGGCCAGTCCGGGGAACCGGTCGAAGTCGGCGTCCGCCGAGCAGAGAACGAGGCCGTACTCCATGGCGAGCGCGGCCAGGTGCGCGTCCGGCATCAGTTCGGCACGCGACACGTGCGGCATGAGCGCCGCCAGAACCGAGCGGTGTCGGTGTGTCGGTTCCGGGCAGAAGGTCGACGTGAGGTCGAGCCATTCCTCGACTTGAGCCCAGGCACGCGCCGTCGGCATCGGGTTCGGCAGAACACGCGGGTTCGACATCAGCCGAACGAACCCGTTCAGCACGGACCACGGCAGCCCGACGGCCAGGGGACCGTTGAGCCTCTCGTCCAGCCAAGGCCGCGCCTTCTCGTGCTGAGGTGAGTCGGCGTTGACTGCGTAGACCAGCAGGTTCGTGTCGACCAGGATCATCGTCGACCCGCGCCCTCGGCCCAATCGAGCGCCTCCGCCACGTTGGCCACGTCGATCTTGAAGGCCCCGCCGTTCCAGGGCGTCGTCTCGTGGCGTTCCTGGGCATCCTGGCGAGCCTCGGCATCCATCACCTGCAGGCCTCGACGCAAGGCCGCGTTCACCGCAGCCTTCAACGAGAGCGCGTCTCGCTCTCGGATCCGGTCGAGGGCGAGCGCGACGTCGTCGTCGATCGTGAGTGTGGTACGCATACATCAAAGCATCAAGTAATGATGTCTTGATGTCAAGCGCGTTCCGGATCATCCGCCGCCTCTCGCCCTGAGCACCGCCCTCAGGTCACCCACGTCGGGTTCGCCGTTGCGGTTGCCGCGCGCGTCCACGTAGGCGCGCGCGGTGGCGTCGCCCGCGCCGGGTACGATGGCCGCGTCGACGAGCGCGTCGAGCTCGAAGGTCAGGTCTCCCACGGTCATC
>CBFGQV010000062.1:0-10815 GCA_965651045.1 uncultured bacterium | reverse complement strand
CTTGGATGCGCCCCACGAAACGGGCATAGATGGCGAAGTCCGGTGGCCGTCCGGGCGCCTCACCTTCGATGAAGATGCGGGCGAAATTGTTGAACTCGATCTCGCTTCGTCCCTGGAGATTCTGGCCCGGCGACCAGAGCGGTACGATGCGCACGCGGGGGCTGTCAAAGGGATCCTCGTGGTTCGGACTCACGACCTTCTCGCCGTCCCAGTACGCACCGGGGTCCTGCTCCACGAGTTCGAGCAGGGGGTCCTTGATCATTGCCTTGTTGCCCGGTTCGGTATCGTAGGGATACTCCGCGCCGACACCGATCGGGCAACTGTTGCAGCCGGAAATGTTCTCGGCCACCCACGAGGCACCCGAACGCCCTTCGCAGTTGTTGTCCGGATCGGGCATCGACCAGATCATGAAGTTACCGGGGCCGATCATGTCGTCCATGCCGCCAGCGCTCCCGCCGCTGCCCTTCCCGGTTTGGCCAGGAGGCGCGGACTTGATCCAGACACGCATGCCCACATCGTCGGTGTCCACACCGGCCAACTCGTCTCGGTAGTTGCTGCCGTAGCCGGTGCCGTTGTCGCAGTCTGCACAATCGTTGCCATCCCACGGGCGGTAATCGTCGACAGCCGGATCGTAGGCCCAGTCCTCGTCTTCGTCCGGAATGCCGTTCCCGTTCGTGTCGTTGTCCATATCGGCCCAGATGTCCGGCATGGCGAACGGCAGCACACACTGATCAGCGGTGCCACCCTCCGACGCCACCGCCGCGGCCATCGCCTCGACGTCCAGGAAGTCCTGCCCGAGAATCCGCCCGAACCAGGTGTTCAGGCCCTCTCGGCGCACCCACACGCGGACCTTGTACTCGCCCGGAATGACCTGGACGGTCATGCCCTCGGTGATGTCCTGGAAGACCTGGTGGCCGTCGTCGTTGGTGAAGGTCGAGGTCGAGATGAAGGTCGTGTCGACGTACTCGCCGCGCACGTAGTTGCGGGCGGCGTACTCCTTGGCGCGGCGCTTGGCTTCAGGCACGGCGGTGAGGCCGCTTTCGTCCAGGAAGATGCTTGCGCCGGCGAGGGCCGACGAGTCCGAGACGCGCTGCGCCTCGCTCCGCGCGGTGAACGCGAACCCGATGTCGACGGCGAGCGCCATCATGCCGAGCAGCGCCACGAGCACCACGACGAACAGGGGTAGCACGCCGCCGGCGTCGGGACGGTGGCGGCGGCTCCGATGGCGCGAAGGCGCCCGACGGTCCGCGGGGAGGGGCTTGGGCATGGTCCATCTTCTCCGGAAATCCCACGAGATCGCTACATGAAGAAAACTTGTTCTCACGTCTACGATACCCTGCGAGACGGGTGAAGATCAAGGATCTACGTAGCGTTACGTATCGCCCGCCCCCGTGTCGATGGGCATGGTAGGCCGTTCCACGACCCGATTTCTCATCGTGCGGAGGGGCTCAGATGAAGCACTCGACCCAGGGACACGCGTGGCGTGCTGGAGGGCTTCTCGCCGTCGTCGCCACGGCGTGCGTGATCTATCAGCCGCCGCTCAGGGAGCCACTGCCGGCGGCGGAAGGCTCCACGGATCTGCCGGTACAGGTCTACCTGCGAAATGGCGACCTGATCCGATACGACGGTGGAATCTCACTGCACGGAGACACGATCTCGGGCTTCGGCGCGCGCATGGATCCCGCGCTCCGAAGCCTCGGGACCGTGACCACGTTCCCGCTCGACTCGGTCGTCGGCATCGAGACCCTTCAGCGACGGCTCGACCTGACCGCCTCGGTCGCGACCACGGTCGTCGCGGTGGGTGGAGGAGCATTCGCCATCGCGGGCCTGTCGGTGGCGGTCTTCGGCTCATGCCCGACGGTCTACGTTCCGTCGGAGGCCGCCAGTCCGGCCGACGCGCCGCCGGTCTCCGAGCTGTTCTCGCACAGCGTGTCCCCCTTGCTCGAAGCGCGGGATGTGGACGTGCTGCCGGCCGGTGCCTACGACCGCGAATCGGGGCAGGTCCGGCTCGACCTTCGGAACGAGGCGCTCGAGACCCACTTCCTGAACCACCTCGAGCTGCTCGAGGTACGCCATGCACCCGACGAGGTCGTGCTGCCGGACCCGGTGGGCCTGCCCGTCGCCATTTCGGGCTGGCTGGCCGTCGAGAATGTTCGAGACGGCGAGGGCAGGGGCCTTGCTCAATCACTATCCGAGGCAGACGGTCACGCCTATTCGGCGACGGAGGGTCGCCTCGCCGCCGCGAGAGAGGGTGATCTCACCGAGCAGTTGCTCTTCGAGGTGGCCCGCCCGATCGGTGCGGACTCGGTCGCGATCGCCCTGCGGTCGCGAAACAGCCTCCTGAGCACGGTGCTTCTCTACGATTTCCTCCTTGCGGGCGCCGATCTTCGCGGCGTCGAGTGGTTGGGCCGCACGGTCCAGCAGATCGGCACCGCGGCGCGCATGGGCGCATGGTTCCACGACCGCATGGGTCTCCATCTCGAGCTCTGGAGCCAGGGGGGGTGGGTGTCCGCCGCCCGGTTGCCCGACACGGGTCCGATCGCATGGAAGGAAGCGGCCCTGGTGGTTCCGGTACCCCCCGACCTCGCGGACGGCGAGCCGCTGCGCTTCCGTCTTCGTTTCCTCGTGGACCACTGGCGCATCGATCGGGTGCGCGTGGCCGCGAACGTGAGAAGGCCGGACTTCGCCGTTCACGCCGTCGAGTCGGTCGTCCGAGCCGACGGCACCGACGCGCCCGACATGAGGGCTGCGGTCGCGAGTCCCGACACAGAGTACCTGGAAACACGACCAGGCGCCGCGCTCTGGATCGACTTCGCGCCCGAGGCGTACGATCGTCCGCGCACATTTCTGCTCGCCGGGCAGGGATACTACACGGAGTGGCTCCGACCCGCGTGGGTCGACACGGACCACGATGCCCTGCCGCGGTTCACGCCCGACGACGCGCATCTGCCACAGGTGCTCGAACGGTGGCAGGCGAAGCGCGCCGATATGGAGGAGGCGTTTCTCGCCTCACGCCTGGCGACGGAACGGGAGATCGAGCGATGACCGCCGTGCGTCGGACGTCGCGTCGCGTCTGGGGCCTCATGGCGCTGCACATGGTCGCATCGCTTTCGTCCTGCACGCCCGCTCGTACGCGCGTGCTCAACCAGGCCGCCGCGACCCCGAACGGTATCGAGCTCCGGTTCACCGTGGATCATCCGGACGCCTTGCGGCACATCGGGGCGGCGCAAGCCGTTCGCTTCCACGCCGAACTGATCGCCATGCAGCCGGATGGCCTGCTGGTGTGGGTTCTGGAGGCGGCGGTCGGAATCCCGGCGTTCCACTTGTCCCGGTTGGCGCTGATCGACCACGCGGTCCTCGCGGACTGGCGTGTAGACCTCGTCGAGCGCGGGCAGAACGGCAACGCCAGGGCAGGGCCCACCGTCGATCTTCGAAACGTCGACGACCGTACCTTGCTCGAAGGTTGGGCGCGCTACCCTACGTCCCTGACCGACGAACTCGTCGAGCGCGTGAGGGCCGCCTACCAGGCGCCACACATCGTGCGCATCGGAGTCGCCCCCCCGGGGGCGCCGCCCCCGACGCAGCCTTCGCCACGCCAGAGGGTGGAAGGCTTCATCGACGAGGTCCGCCTCGGCGCCGCGCGGTTTCGCGAGCGGGCCCGGGCCGTTCAGGAGGGGTATCGGCGGGTCGGCCCAGACTTTCCCGGCATGGGTGAGCACTGGGTCCAGCTCTCGCGTGTCGCCGCCGGGGGCGTGGATCCCTCGGCACCCCCGATTCTCACGTATCTCGAGATCGATGGACGGCCGGTCCTGACGGGTGTCGCCTTCGCGGTCGCGCTCGGGCCGGGCGAGGCCCCGCCCGAGACGCCGGCCGGACCGGGCGCGTGGCACGACCATGCCGACTTCGTCGACGAGGAGGCGCTGATTCTGGACAGTCGATCGTCCGCCGCGCATGGGCACGAACATCGGCCCGGGGCCACGGTGCCGCGTCTCTCCATGCTCCACGTCTGGACGGAGGTCGAGACGGCCGCGGGTCCGTTCGAGCAGAACAACTGGGCGCTTCCCTACCTGAGGCTGGGCCTCGAGCCGCCCGAGGACATCACGCCGGGCGCGGCTCGAGCGCTTTCGTTGCTCGAGGGTGGCGGCCGCTACTATCGGAACCTGCTGGTGCGAGCGACCGCGGCGGGAACGACCGACGCGGAGCTGATCGGCCAGATGCTGGACCGCGCGGTGACTCGCGTGCGGGCCCTCGCCCGGAACCTCGGGGCCGCCGACGACACGCCGAGCACGACGGCGCTCGCCTCGGCATGGAACGCCCTCTGGCACGACCTCGATCAGGCGCTCTCGCCCGATGCGCGAGTCCGACTCGAACGCCTCGCCCTCGATTGGCGCTGAGAGGAAGGCGAGCGCTACTCGCCTCGTAGCGCGCGAACCGGGTCGCCCCGTGCTGCGCGGCGGGCCGGAACGAACGACGCCACGCCGGCGACCGCGATCACGACGACCGTGAGGGCCAGGTAGGTCGGCGCGTCTACCGGCGGAACGCCGTGAAGCCATCCCGCGAGCAGGCGGGAGAGCAAGGCGGCGCTCGCGAGCCCCGCCGTGGCGCCCAGGAGCGCCAGCCCGAGCCCTTCTCGCACGACGAGCCCGACGATCTGCGCCTGGCGCGCGCCGAGCGCGACCCGAATGCCCACCTCGCGTGAGCGTTGCTGCGCGGTGAAGGAGATGAGCGCGAAGAGCCCGACGGCCGAGAGCGCCAGGGCGAGCCCGCCGAACAAGCCGAAGAGCACCAGTTGAAACCGCCGCTCGGCGAGCAGATCGCCCACGACCCCGGCCAGCGTCGTCGCGCGGTAGATCGATTGTCCGGCGTCGACGGACCACACGGCGTCGCGCAGCGATACGAGCAGGGCGTCGGCGTCGGGCCCACGAGCCACGAAGGTGACGCTTCCGTTGCCGGTCTGCGCAAAGGGCACGAAGAGCTCGGGCTGAACCGGCGAGTCGAACGCCTCGGGCCGCACGTCGCCGACGACTCCGACGACGCGCCACTCGGTCGGCGCCGCCATCACGCCGAACCGGAGCGTACGCCCGATGGGGTCGTCGTCGCCGAAAAGCGTCCGAGCCGCCGTCTCGTTGAGAAGCGTGACGCGTTCGCCGGCGGCGTCGTCCGTCGCCTCGAAATTCCGCCCTGCGATCAGGGGGATGCGCAGCGTGGCGAAATAGCCCGCATCGGCGATGGTCGTGTACACGGTGGGCGCGGCATCCGGGTCGGTGCCCGGTCGCACGACCGGCGCCGCCGCGTCGATGCGGTCGGGCATGAAGGGCGGGGCCGTGGCGACGCCGGCGGCCTCAACGCCGGGCTGCGCTCGGATCTGCTCGAGCACGCGGGCCACGGCCTGAAGCCGCTCGCCCGCCGTCGGGTTCCGGTCCCAGAGAAAGGCTTGCACGGCCGCAACGCCTCGCCACTCGAAGCCGGGGTCGGTCGAGAGGAGCGCCACATAGCTCCTGCCCAGCAGCCCCGAGCCCACGAGCAGCACCACGGCCGCCGCGACCTCGAGCGTCACCAGGGCGCGCCGCGCACGGTGCGATGCGGGGCCCGCCGTGGATCGGCGACTCGCGGCGGTGTCGCGCCCGGTCGTCCCCGAGAACCGGAGCGCTGGAAAGAGCCCGCAGAGGAGCGCCGTGCCGAGCGTCGCGGCCATCGCGAAGAGCAGCACCCGCAGGTCGAGCGCGATGTCGGTGGCGCGCGGAAGCTCAGGGGGTACCAGCCGTGCGAGCAGCGCGACACCCCCGACGGAGATCAGCACCCCCAGGGCGCCCCCGAGCGCGGCCAGGAGCGCGCTCTCGGCGAAGAGCTGGCGGAACAAGCGCCCGCGTCCGGCGCCGAGCGCCGTCCGCACCGCGAGTTCGTCGGCCCGCCGCTGGCCGCGCGCGAGCAGCAGGCCGGCGACGTTGGCACACGCCACGAGCAACAACATGCCCACGGCGCCGAGCAGGATCAGGAGCGCGGGCCTCACGTCGCCGAGAATGTCGTCTTCCAGCGAGAGGACCGTCACGCCCAGTTCGGCGGAGGGCCGCCGAATACGATCGACCTCGCCGTCGACGCGCGCCATCTCGCGCCGCGCCTGGTCCAGGCTGGCACCTCTGGCCAGCCGCGCGACGGCGTACATGTAGCCCCGACCGTACGATTGCCGCTCGTAGTCCTGGAAGACCTTCGGAGCCCACAGGTCCCGCCCGGCGGGCCAGAGGTGGCTCGACGGCGGCAGCACGCCGACGATCTCGGCGGGCATGCCGTCGAACTCCAGCGTCGACCCGACGGCCGCCGGGTCGCCCCCGAGATGGCGCTTCCAGAAGCCGTCGGACACGATCACCACCGGTGCGGCGCCCTGCTCGGCCTCGTGCGGAAGGAAGTCGCGCCCGAGGCGGGGCGAGAATCCGACCGTCTGGAAGAATCCCGGCGTCACGAGCCATGCGGGCACCGAGACCGACCGGCCCTCGGTCACGACGTCGAAGGCGTAGGGCTCGGCGAGGCCCATCGACTCGAATACATCGGCGTGCTCTCGCCACGCGAGAAAGTCGCCCGGCCGGACCGGAATGCGGGCGTCGGGTTCGGCCGGGTCCTGCACCCAGAGCGTGACCGCGCGGTCGGGCTCGGCGAAGGGAAGGGGGCGGAAGAGCACGTGGTCCGCCGCGCTGAAGATCACGGTGGCGATGCCGATGCCGAGCGCCAGGGTGCCGACGGCGGCCAGCGAAAAGCCGGGGTGGCGCACGAGGGCGTGCCATGCGCCCGTGAGATCCTGGAGCGCCTGATCGAACCGCCGCCGTGCCGCCATCTTCGCCTCCCATCTGAGGTCCGACTCCACGCACACGGCTCGCGTGCGCTCCACGTCACCGAAGCGTCGCCGCGCCTGTCGCCACGCCCCCTCGTCGCTCCACCCCCGGGCGCGGAGCTCCTCCACGCGCTGTTCGAGGTGGAGCCGGATCTCCTCGTCGACGTCGCGTTCTGCGCGCCGCCGCCGGTCGTGCCGTCGACCGGGCCATCCCCCGAGACCAGGCATCACTCCGGCCCGAGCACCCGGTGGACTGCGTCGGCGTAGCGGCGCCATTCGCGGGCGTCGTTCTCGAGCCGCTCGCGGCCCTGCTCGGTCAGTTCGTAGAAACGCGCACGCTTGCCGCTCTCGGCATGACCCCACTCGCTCTGCACCCAGCCGCGCTCGCGCATGCGGTGGAGCGATTGGTAGAGCGCGCCGTCGTCGACCTGGATCGTGCCGTCGCTTCGGTCGGCGATCTCCGAGACGACCTGGTAGCCGTGCTTCGGCCCGTGCACGAGGGTGCGCAGGACCAGGATGTCGAGGGTGCCGCGCACGAGGGGAATGCCGTCGCCCATGTCTTCTCCGGTGTCGGGGGACGACCCAGGATAACATTAGAAGCTAATGGCATCAACCTCCGCGCCCGCCACCCCGTCCGCGACCCGGCGCGCCACGCCCGCGGTTGCCGCGCCCGGGAGGGCCTCCGGGCGGGCTCTTGAACCGGGGCCCCAGGTCGCGCTCCCACCGGTCGTCATCGTCCCACCGGTCGTCGTACCGGTAGTACGCCCTTTCGCGGTCGTCGTAGCGGTAGCGCACGTCGCGGTCCCACCGAGGGTCGTAGCCGTACCACTCGTCGCCTCCACGATGCAGGGGCGCGCCCTGCAGGATGATCACGCCGGGCTGGCGGTACGAACGGAACAGGCGCGCGCAGGAGGCCGGTGGCGGCTGGTGCCCCGGCGGACGGCCGACGTACCAGAGCCGGCAGGTGCCGGGCGGCGGGAGGTGTCCCGGCGGTATGCGGACCGCTCGCGTCGGTGCGCGATGTCGGGTGCGGGGTGCGGGGGCGTAGTACACCTCTCCGCGTGGTCGGGCCGGTTCGCGGTACCAGCCGCCGTCACCCCAATGCCACGAGAGGTGCACGCCTACCTCCAACTGGGCCGCCGCGCGATCCGGGTGGAGTGCGGCCGCGCCGACCGCAACCGCGGCGGCCAGCACCACGCGCTCGAGACTCTTCATGGTCGCCTTCCATTTTCAAGGGTGAGCGGCCGCGCTCGGGCCCCATGCGAAGCAGGGGGCATGCCAGGCGCGAAGGGCGCTACGCTCAGCGACAAACCACCGGTGTCTGCCGGGCCGGTGTCCACTGTGGAGGACACGGGCGTCGGGCACGCTGCCGCCTCCGCCCGAGTGCTCCATTTGTTCCCGGTGGCGAGGCGCCTCGTCCGCGCGCTACCTTGGCGCCCGCCGGCGCCCGCGACGCCGTCCGCGGCCAGGCCGGGAATCCCCCCCCACAGGAGTGCACCATGAATCGCTACCTGATGGAGTTCATCGGTACCTTCTTTCTCGTCGTCACGGTGGGCATGACCGTGATCGAGCCGGGTGGCGCGGGGGCGATGGCGCCACTCGCGATCGGCAGCGTACTGATGGTGATGGTCTACGCGGGCGGGCACGTGTCGGGTGGGCACTACAATCCTGCGGTCACACTCGCGGCGCTCGGGCGGGGGGCGATCTCGCCGCAGCATGCCGTGGGGCACTGGATCGCCCAGGTAGCCGCGGGCGTGGTCGCGGCGCTCGCGGTCGGGTTCCTCAAGGGAGGCGTGGGGGTCGAGGCCGGTGCGGTGGCGACGGGCCCTGTGTTCCTGGCCGAGTTCCTGTTCACCTTCGCGCTGTGCATGGTGGTGCTGCACACGGCGACCGCTCCGGAGACCGAGGGCAACTCCTACTTCGGCCTGGCGATCGGATTCACCGTGCTCGCGGGGGCGTATGCGGTCGGGCCCGTCTCGGGCGCGGCGTTCAACCCTGCGGTCACGGTCGGAGCCTCGGTGATGGGCTTGTCGCTCTGGTCGGCGCTCTGGGTGTACCTCGCCGCGCAGCTCCTGGCCGGGCTGGCCGCAGCGGGCATCTATCGCGCTCTGCACACCGAGTCGCCGCCGGCCTGAGGCAGCGGCCGGAGTTGCGCGGGTGTGGCCGACTTCGACATGGCCACGCCCGCGCGGACTTCGTAGGTTGGAGTCCCTCGAACCGGAGCCATCCGCAACGATGACCGACGACCAGTTCCAGATCCTGCTCTCGCGTATCGACGAGCTCTCGAACGAACAGCGAGATCTCGTGGATTTCCTCGGCCGGACGTTCGGGCGCATCGATCAGCGTTTCGAGCAGGTCGATCAGCATTTCGAGCAGGTCGACCGGCGTTTCGGAGCCCTCGAGGGGCGCGTCGGCCGGGTCGAGATGACCTGCGAGGGCCTGCGACACGACCTGCAGGTCGTTGCGGAGGGCGTCACGATGAATGGAGAACGGCTCGACCGACACGAGGCGCGGCTCGCCGCCGTAGAGCTCTCGGTGAGCCGGATTCCGCCGCTCGAAGCGGCGGTGTCGCGTCTGGCGGACCACGTCGCAGTCCTGACCTCCCGGGTCGATGCCCACGGGTAGGCTCGCCTGCATGTTGCTCCTGGCGTCGCTGCGTGCCGGCGCCGCCGGGGCTCAGGAGGTGGCGTGTCCGACGCCTGTGCCGATTCCCACGTCGACGGTCGGCACGGCGGTCGGGGTGCCGCCACCCGGGTGGGATCTCCGGTGCGCCGACCTCATTCCGGCGGCGGCGGGCGGCGACGCGCGGGGGGTCCTGGAGCTTCGGCGGCCGCCGTCACCGTTCGGGGTCACGGTCACGCCGGAAGGGCGGCACGTGCACGAGCTGGTCGCGGCCCTCGAGGGGTTGCCCGACCCGGCGTCACTGGGTGCCTATACGACCTTCGTCGCGTGGGCCACCCCGCTCGAACTCGAACCGGTGGTCCGTCTCGGCGAGGTGCGGAACGGGGTGAACGCGCTCGGCCGCATCGACTTCAGCAAGTTTCTGGTGCTGATCTCGGCCGAGGCGTCGGCGGAGGTCTCCGAGCGCGAGGGGCCGCTTGTGCTCCGTGCGCGCTCGCCGTCGTCGCGCATGGAGGGGCACGATCTTCTCGCCATCGCGCCGGCCGCGGAACGGGCCCCACCCGATACGCCGGAGGACCACGCCGGGCATGGCGGCCACGCCATGGTGCCGGGGGCGGAAGGGTGGGCCATGCCGCCCATGTACGACGGCGTCGACATGCCTCCGGGCATGATGGGCCTGGAGCCCGACGTGGCGCCCCTGCGGGTGCGCGCTCCGGGGGCCGACGGTCCGCCCCCGCTGGTCCGGGCTCGCGAAGTGGTCGAACTGCCGGATGGGGGCACCCTGGACCTCACAGCGGGCTTCGTACGCAAGCAGGTGGCGGGGCGCGAGATCGAAATGCTCGCCTTCAACGGCCAGCATCCGGGCCCGCTGATTCGGGTCGAGGCCGAAACGACGATCTTCGTCAACTTCGTCAACGAGACGCCGTTTCCGACCGCGGTGCACTGGCACGGCATTCGACTCGACAACCGCTTCGACGGCGTGCCGGGTGTGACCCAGGACGCGGTGCCCCCGGGTGGGCGTTTCCAGTACCGCATCCATTTTCCGGACGAGGGCATCTACTGGTATCACCCGCACCACCGCGAAGACGCCCAGCAGGAGTTGGGCCTGTACGGCAACCTTCTGGTGGAACCCCCCGATGCCGACGCGTGGAGTCCCGTGCACCGGGAAGAGGTCCTGATGCTGGACGACCTGCTGGTCGGTGGCGACGGCGAGATCGTACCGTTCGGTGACGAGGCATCGACGCACGCACTCATGGGGCGCTTCGGCAACCTGCTCCTGGTCAATGGCGAGCCTCGGTACGAGCTCGACGCGCGCCCCGGCGAGGTGGTGCGCTTCTACCTGACCAACGCGGCCAACACCCGCACCTTCA
>CBFGQV010000061.1:0-10826 GCA_965651045.1 uncultured bacterium | reverse complement strand
AGCTTATCGGCGCGCGCATGGAGGTCGACGAGATTCGCGACGAGCTCGGCGTCGATTCGCTCGGCTACCTCTCACTCGAGGGCATGGAAGGCGCGGTCGAAGAGGCCGGGCCCTTCTGCAACGCATGCTTCTCCGGCGACTACCGCGCCCCCCTCGTCGACGTCGAGAAGGGGCACGTGCCCGGCAACGCGCCGGCGGGGTGCTGAGGGGATTCCCGCTCCGATGCCGACCCCCGCGCCGGGCGCGGTGACCCGCGAGCGGCTTCTCGCCCTGCCCAAGGCCGAGCTGCACGTGCATCTCGACGGCAGCCTTCGTCCGGCGACCATGCTCGAGCTGGCCGACGCGCGCGGCGTGCCCATGCCCGCGGCCGACGCCCGCGCGCTCGCCGACCACGTGCGGGCCGACGAGGCCACGAGCCTCGACGAGTACCTGAAGGTCTTCGAGCTCACCCTCTCGGTGCTCCAGGACGCCGACGCGCTGGAGCGCGTCGCCTGCGAGCTCGCCGAAGACAACGCGCGCGAGGGTGTGCGGCTGCTCGAGGTGCGGTTCAGCCCGGTGCTGAACACGCGCGCCGGGCTCACCGTCGACGGCGTGCTCGAGGCGGTGCTCGCGGGACTCCGGCGAGCCGAGGCCGCGCACGAGGTCCGCACGAGCGTGATCGTGTGCGCGCTCCGGCACCTCGAGCCCGCCGTGTCGATCGAGCTCGCCGAGGCGGCGATCCGGTGGCGGTCGCAGGGCGTGGTGGCCTTCGACCTGGCCGCGGGCGAGGCCGGCCACCCGGCCCGCAACCACTCGGCGGCCTTCCGGGTGGCCGCCAAGGGCGGGCTCTGGCGTACCGTGCACGCGGGCGAGGCCTGGGGTCCCGAGTCGGTCCGTCAGGCGCTGGTCGACGGACGGGCGGAACGTATCGGCCACGGCACACGGCTCTTCGAAGACCCCGACCTCGAGCGCTACGTCCTGGACCACCGCATTCCGCTCGAGATCTGCCTGACTTCGAACGTGCAGACCGGCGCCGTCGCGTCGTACGCGGAGCACCCCGCCCGGCGCTACTTCGATCTGGGAATCCCCCTGACGTTCTGTACCGACAACCGACTCGTGTCGGGCACCACGGTGACCGACGAGTACCTGCACGCGCACCGTCACCTGGGCTTCACCTGGGCGGAGCTTGTGCGGGTCGCCGAGATGGGGTTCGAGATCGCCTTCCGGCCTTGGAAGGAGCGGAGGGGCTGATCCGCCAGGGCGCGCGGGGGGTGCCCCTTGCCTCGCACGGCGAAGCCGGCGCACCTTGCGAGCCACACCCCATACCCTGGCTCGTGAGGTCGCATGACGGTCGCTCGTTCACGGTTCGTCCTGCAGGTGACCGGCCCGCCCAAGGTCGTCGAGCGCGCCACCGGAGCAGCGGTCGAGCTGCCGCTCGGTAAACCGCTCGCCGCGCTCTGCTACGTGGCGTGCGAGAGCACCACGATCACGCGCAACGACCTGGCCGCGCTGCTCTGGCCCGACGCGCCCCCCGAGCGCGCGCGCGCGTCGGTGCGCCAGGCGCTCTGGCTTCTCCGGAAGCGCATTCGCGCAGACGTCGTTCTCGAAGACGACGACGGGAGCCTCGTGCTACCCCCCGACGTGCTCCGCACCGATCAGGGCGAGTTCGAGGCGTCGCTCGGCACGGCCGACCCGCAGACCATCGAAACGGCGTGGGCGCGCTGGCAGGGGGGTCCGTTCCAGGGCCTGGCCATCGCCGACGCCCCGGGTTGGCAGAGCTGGGCCGACGCGTTTCGCTCGCGGCTCGAGCGCCGGCTCGGCGAGGCGCTCGAGGGGGTCGCCGCAGGGGCGCGGGGCGAGGAGCACCTCACCTGGCGCGAACGCGCGCTCGACGTTCGGCCGTACCGAGAGGCGCTGCACGAACAGCACGTGCGGGCGCTGATCGAGCTGGGGCGGGCCGACGAGGCCGACGAGGCGCTGCACCGCTACCGCGCGTGCGTCGACGAGCCCGATACGGGGGCTCTGCGCGCGCTCGACGACGAACTCCGGCAGCTGCGGCGGCGCGCGCTCGAAGAGCCCGAAGACCGGCTCCGCACCGAGTTCGTCGGACGCTCGGAAGAGTTCCAGCGCCTGCATACGCACTGGCAGTCGGTGCTCGGCGGTCGGCCGCGCTCCGTGGCGTTGGTGGGTCCGACCGGCATCGGCAAGACCCGCCTCGCCGGCGAGTTCCTCGCGCGCGCCCAGGCCGAGGGCGCGGCCATCGTCGAGGCCAAGGCGCTCGACGTCGAGCGGGCGCTCGATCTCGGCCTCGCGGGCGCCCTCGCGCGCGACCTGATGGCGTTGCCGGGGGCGGCGGGCGTGAGCGTAGGCTCGGCCGAAGCGCTCGAGTCTCTGGTCCCGTCGCACCGCCGCGAGCCCGGCCGGAGCGGCGCAGTCCCGGCGGCCGCGCTCGCCGACGCGTTCGTCGACCTGCTCGAGGCGGTGGCGCACGAAGCGCCCGTGGTGGTGGTGCTCGAAGACGCCCATTGGGCGGACACGCCCTCCAGGGCGCTGCTGCTACGCGCCGCCCGGGGACTCCGGTCCAGCCGCGTGCTCATGCTCTGGACCACCCGCTCCGACACCGAAGACAGCTCCGTCCTGCGAACGCTCCGGGCCGCCGAGCGCGCCGGGTCGGTCGCGGTGATCGGGCTGAGACCCCTCCGTACGGCGGAGATCGCCGAGCTGCTGGCGCTGCTGCTCAGCACGGTCGCGCCCTCGGTCGACCTGCTGGCCGAGCGTCTTCACGACGCCTCGGGGGGCAACCCGCTCCACGTGGTCGAGTTGCTGCAAGCCCTCCGAGGCGATGGGGTACTTCGGTTCGAGTCCGGGGAGGGATGGGCGCTCGACCCCGACGCGATACCCGACGCGCTCGAGCTGCCGCTCTCCGTTCGGCACGCGCTCGAAGAGCGTCTCGCCCATCTTTCCGATGAGGCGCGGCGCCTCGCCGAGTTGGCGGCTCGGGCACCCGACGCTCTGGCGGCCGACACGCTGGTGGCGCGCGGGTCCGAGGCGGGGCTCGGAGGTCGGGCGACCGAAGCGCTGAGCGAGCTTCTGCAGCGCGACGTACTACGCTGGACCCGCGACGCCCGGCTCGCCTTCGCGCACGATACGATTCGAGAGGCCGTCCGGGCACGCGCGGGCGCGCACGGACGCTCACGTGGGCCGTGGTGGCCCTGGGCGTCGGCCGCCGCGGCGGTGGCGACCCTCACCTTGAGCGCGTGGCTCGCAGGGGCATTTTCATCCGCCACGGCCGACGAAGCCGTGGCCGACCCCGGCGTGCTCTGGGTGCGGGCGGACGGCGTACTGCACCGGGTCGAGCACCGCGAGGGCGCCTGGCAGGCGGTCGATTCGGTCGTGCTTCCGGGGCCGTGGGTGAGCCACAACGTGGCCGTCGACCCTGAGGGGCGTCCGCTCCTCTTCGGTACTCCGGCGTCGCTCAACCGGGGCCCCGACGTGGTTCGCGTCCGAGGCGCGGCGCTGGACACCCTGGTCGCGAACCCCGGCGACGACGGGTTTCGCGCGCTCTCGCCCGACGGGCGGCACATGCTGTACCTGACCGAAGACCGCCGGAACCCCACCTACCTGCTCGAGGTCCGGGTCCTCGACCTCGAGACCGGCGAGAGCCGCCTCATCCATCGCCCCTCGCACACGACCTGGGGCCAGGCGTGGCACCCCGAAGGACACACCCTTGCCGTGGGCGTCTCCGAGCCCGGGGTGCCGGACTCGGTGCTGCTGTACGACCCGATGGGGCGCCGCACCGGGGGCTTTCCGGCCCCCGAGGGTATGCTGCACGAAGTGCGGGAGTGCGGGCCCTACCTCATGCTCTCCACGGCGGCCCCGGGTGAGCTTCGGCGGCACTGGCTCGCCGACTACGAGGGCCGCGTGTCGCGGGTGGATCTCGCCGAGGCGCAGGGCGCGAGCAACATGTGGAGCTGCTCGCCCGACGGGCTGCGGGTTGCCGTGATCGACGCCGTCGCCCGCCCCGACACGGTGTGGGTCGTCGACCTCGCGAGCGGGTCGACCGAGCCCCTCTGGGTGTCGACCGTGGGCGCTCCGGCGGCCGTGTCGTGGACGCCCTCACGAGCCCCTGTCCTTCCCGTCGCGGTCACCTTGCCGGCGGACACGCTCCGGGTGCCCTGGGGGGCCGAACGCGCCGTGCGGGGCGAGGTGCGGTTCTCGGACGGTGCCATTCGGCCGGCCGAGATCGAGCTGTCCAGCGCGGAGCCGGCTATCGCGGGCATTCGAGACGGGCAGGTCGTCGGAAACGCGCCGGGCGTCACGACCCTCGTGGCGCGGGTGCGCGGGTGGCTGTCCGACTCCGTCACGGTGCGGGTCGAGGGCGAACTGCCCGACGAGGCGATCTTCGCCGGCCGCTTCGAAACGCTCGATCCGGGTCGCTGGACCGGCATCGGGAATCCGACCGCCGCGCCGACGCGATGGAACGGCGAGCCGGCGCTCGAGCTCCTGGGCGACGGCGTCTGGATCGACGGGGTGTTCTCAGAGCCCGTCGTCGAACTGGACGGCGGCGCCACCGTCGAGATGGAGTTCCTGCTGCCTCTGACCGCGCGTACCGACCGTCAGTCGGTCAGCCTCTGCCTTTCCGGCGGCGACGCGCCGGTCGACCCGTCGACCGCCACGAGCTGGCCCGACGACAGGCGGTTCGCCTTCTTCTGCACGTCGTATCCGGCGGGCGAACTCAGCCGCTTCGATCCGACCCGGGTCCGGTTGAGCGTCAACCGGCAGGAGACCGGTCCACCGTCCTTTCCGGACGACCTGCCCACCGACGGATGGACCCACCTCGCCCTCCAGGTGGGGGCCGACGGGGTGGTCGAGCTGGTCCTGAACCAGCGGGTGGTGCAGCGCCACCCGACCCCGGTGCCACTCGACCGCGGTCAGCGCCTTCGCATCGTGCTCACCGGGCGCGCCGTCGAGACCGAACTCCTGGTGCGAAACGTCATCGTCTGGCGGGGCCTCCGGTACCGCTAAGGCCTCCCGCGCCTTCGCCGCGCCCGCCGCCGCACTCCCAGTCAGCCACCACCCCGAACGCACGAACCCCCGCCCGGCTTGCGCCGGACGGGGGCCGTGTCCTTCTCGCTCGGCCCGGTGTGACCCGGGCTTCGCGTCCTGCTTAGATGCCCTGCGTAGCGAGCAGAGCCGAACCCTCCACGCCGACCGCGTGGACCGTCACACCACCGCCGGCGATCAGATCACCGCAGCGCGTGCCGGCCGCAGGCGCGGCCTTCGTGTAGTTGTAGAACCGGTCGATACCGTTGTCGGTCGAACCGGCGTAGGTGAAGGTACCGCCGCAGACGTAGATCCGGCCGGCACCATCGTTCACCACGAGGACCACCGCGTCGAAGAACGGCGCCGTGACCGAGGTGTTGGTCTGGTGGACCGCCTCGTACGTCGAGCCGTTCAACGTCACGGCCCACGAGGTGATCTCCGCGGCACCCCACGGCGTGGCCGTGGAGTCCGTCCACTGACCGGCCAGGAAGTTGGCGGTCGTGGTCGTGGTGGGCAGGTTCATGCCCGCGTCGATCAGGCCCGCATCGACGCCCGTCGCCAGCATGCTGGCGGCCGAACCACCGACGTTGAACTCCGCCGTATCGGCCGGCACTTCATCGATCGCAGCACAGCTCGCATACGGAGCGGCAGCACCCGAGCAGGTGAAGTCCAGACGACCGTACACGTTGGCACCCGGAATCGTCACCTGGTCACCGATCGAGTTCCGCGTGATCAGCGACGCATCGTACGGATCGGGCATGACGCCGTCCCAACGCATGTAGCTGTCGAGGTTGAACTGCCCGACCACCAGCGTCTGGGCACCCAGCGCCGTCGGGTAGATCAGCCCCATCTCGGCCGAGATGACCTCGAGGTCGTCGCTGCCGAAGAGGTTGAAGGGCGCGTCCGAGGCCGGCTCGTAGAACGTCGAGCCGAACGAGACGCCGCTGACGGTCGCCTCATCGGTCTGATCGACCATCCAGTTGAAGAAGAACTCGCCCATGTTACCAGCGCGGTCGTAAATGTAGCCCTGGTATGCGTAGTAGCCCTCGTCCTCGGTACCCGGCGTCATATCGAACGAGCCCAGGAACGGCTCCTCCGCCGAACGCCGCCACGTGTCACTCAGGACCGACGTGAACGCGTAGTTCGGGGAGAGCCAGGACGAGTCGAGCGTCGCCGTCTGGCGCGTGATCCACTGCTGGACCGGGAAGCTGTCGACCGCGTTCTCGTTGAAGCCGGCGCGGTCGTCGAGCGCCTCGAGCGCCCACACCATCGTCGCGTCGAACTCGCCGCCGATGTTGTAGATCGTCGAAACGTTGTTGCCGAGGGTGTCGGCCACCGGTTCACCGGTGCCGCCGTCGAGCGGCGACGTACCGATGAGCGCGTCGGCACCCTCACCACCCATCCGGACCATCGGCGCCATCTTGTCGACACCGAACCAGTTGGACGGAGCCTCGGAGGTCGCAGTGTTGCCCAGCAGGTCGCTGGCGATACCGCAGACGCGGTGACCGTCCGGCGTACCGTCGCTGGCGTTCGTCACCGGCAGGTCGTCGCCGTTGGTCAGGAACGTCATGCTGCACGCACCCGACACGTAGTGGCTCGCGCCGACCATGTCGAGGCCGACACCGACCGCGGCGCCGGCGCTGTCGTCCGCAGCGACGTCGTCGCTGAAGTCGTACGACGCGTTGATCCAGCGCTCGTCGAACAGGTCGTTGTAGGCCACCTGCTCGCCATTGAGCGGCTTGCCGACATCACACTCGGTCGTCGGGTCGCCGTCACCGTCGACCGCGTACTCACACGCCACGAAGACTTCGGGCGCGACGTTGTCGATGTTGCGCGACGAGGTGAGCGTGAGCGCACCCGTCGGGGCCGGCGTCAGCAGGAAGCGGCGGGTCTCGCCGTCCAGCATGAACTGCGCGCCGAGGCCCGAGAAGCCGGTCGGCGTCACGACGGCGGTGCCGTCGGGGCCGGGGCCGGCGGGAGTGACCGTGACGCTCGGTGCAGCCGCGGCGTTCGGGGCGATGCCCGTGCCCGACGCGGTCGCACAGCTGTAGTAGACCGACAGGCGGTAGCCGCTGTCGGCGTCACCGGTGACCGTGCTGGTGGCCTGGCTGCCCGTCGAGCAGGCGATACCGGCCGAAGCCGTGGTCGGCCAGACGACCGAGGTCGGCGTCTTGGTGGTGTACGAGATGTACATCGGGCCCGTGAAGTTGGCGCCCATGTTCCGCCAGGTCTTGCCGTCGGAACCGGTCACACTCGCCGAGCCGTCTTCCATGTCGAAGGTGAGAACACCATCGAGCGGGGCGATGATCGCGTCCGGGTTCTGCAGGACGATCGGCACCTCGTTCGAGGGCGTCGGCGTCTCGCGCTCGACCACGAACAGGTTGGCGGAGACGTTCTTGCCGCCGTTGGTCAGCACCGGCACCCAGGCCTCACCGGTCGAGCTCATGCGGAGCTGCGTGGTGGGCACGTTGAGGGTGATGAGGACCGGGGCGCCCGCCGGACCCTCTTCGAGGTCGGCCTGCGCGAAGGTCTGCTGAGCCACGACCTCGCCACCGATGAGCACTTCGACGCGGTCGAGCGTCTCGTCGGCGCGGTCGATGTTGAGCGTGACCTCGATCTGACCCATGACGTTGCCGAGGCTGATCGGCCCGCCGCCCTGCGTGATCGACTGGATCGAGATCTCCGCCGGGGCAACCTCGCCCTCACCCGTGAAGTTCACCTGCGCCGACTGACCGGTCGCGAGCTGAATCTCCTGCGTGGTGATGTCGAAGCCCTCGGGCGGGTTCGGCAGCGACACGGTGTAGCTGCCGGCGCGCAGGCCGGAGAACTGCACCTGGCCGTTGCTGTTGGTGCCGAGCGTCTGGTCGACGCCCGCGCCCTGGAGGCGCACGCTGGTCGCGACGCCGTCACCGCCGGCCGTCACCGACACCAGGATCGACGCCGTCCGGACGTACTGGCCGTTGAAGTCGGCCGTGGCGGTGGCCCCGCTCGACGAGATCGAGACCGACTGCGACGTCTGGGAGAAGACCACGCCCTCGGGAATCGAGGACAGAGTCACGGAGTAGTTGCCCTCCACGACGTTCGTGAAGGTGTAGCCACCGTTGGCACCGGTGGTCGTCGACTGCGACGACGCACCAGCGAGAGCCACGGTGACGCCGGCGAGCCCGGTGCCTTCGACCGCGACGGTACCGGAAACGGTACCGACCACCGGATCGGGCGTCACGCTGTTGTCGCCCTCGTCGCACGCAGCGAGAGGCACGAGCACCAGCGCGGCCATGAGTAGCTTGTGGAGCTTTCTCATGTTGCGTCCATGGTGTGGATGAAAGTGATCGTCCGCCGCGGGCCTGGGGCCTCGGTTCGGACGGCGCCTCGTACGGGCGCGAAACCGACTCATGCCTCCGCAATCACCGTGCCACATGTGGGGCATGTTCCAAGAGGCTGAGCGGCAACAAGTTAGCGTGCCGCGAAGCCGCGTGCCAAGCCTCGAATTTCTGACGTTCGATCAGAAATCTGACCGACCCGCGAGGCCCCCGGTCAGCCCGTCTTCACGGTCTCTTCGGCACGCGTGACCAGACTTCTGGAGCCCAGGAAGAGCGGCGTGCGTTGGTGGAGTTCGGTCGGTTCCACCTCCAGAATCGGTCGCGTGCCGTCGGAGGCGTACCCTCCCGCCTGCTCGAAAAGAAACGCCATCGGCGCGGCTTCGTAGAGCAGCCGGAGCTTTCCGCGAGGGCTCTTGCGATCTGCCGGGTACATGAAGATGCCGCCCTGGAGCAGCGTCCGGTGGGCGTCGGCCACGAGCGAGCCGATGTAGCGGGCGCTGAAGGACTCCGCCCTGAAGGCGTCGACCAGCTCCCGCACCCCGGGCTGCCACCGCTCCGAGTACGCCTCGTTGATCGAGTAGACCCGCTGCGGCGGCTCGGGCAGCCGAATGTCGGGGTGGCTCAACACGAACTCGCCGATCGACGGATCGAGGGTGAAGCCGTGCACGCCCGCGCCGGTCGTGTAGACCAGCATCGTCGACGAGCCGTAGACCACGTAGCCCGCCGCCACCTGGCGCGATCCCGGCTGCAGGCAGTCCTCGAGACATCCCCTCGAACCCTCGCTCACCTTGCGGTGCACCGAGAAGATGGTGCCGATCGACACGTTCACGTCGATGTTCGACGACCCGTCCAGCGGATCGAAGAGTAGCGCGTAATCGCCGGTCGGAAAGCGCTCGGGAATCGCGAGCACCTCGGGGTGCTCTTCCGACGCCATGCAGCACAGGTTGCCGGTGTGGTCCAGCGCGTTGAAGATCACCCGGTCGGCGTAGACGTCGAGCTTCTGGACGGTCTCGCCGTGCAGGTTCGTGTCACCCGTGCGGCCGAGCACGTCGACGATACCGGCCTTGTTCACCTCGCGCGCGATGAGCTTCGCCGCGAGCGCGATGTCCATGAGAATGTTCGTGAACGCGCCGGTGGCCTCGGGGTGGCGCCGCTCCTCTTCGACGATGTGGCGGGCCAGGGTGACGACGCTGGTCTCGGGCATGGCTCGATGGCAAGGGTGCGGAAGGGCACGGAGAAGTAACGAAATCCGCCGGCCCCGGTCAATCGACCCTTCGCACCTCGACCGATCCGTCGCGCCGCACCGTGTAGCGCACGCCGCCTTGCCGATCGGTCCGGTGCAGGGGGATTCCCGCGCCGGTCACGCGCTCGAGCACGGCCGGGGCCGGGTGGCCGAACCGGTTGAAGCGACCGGCCGACACGACCGCGAACTCGGGCCGTACCGAGGCGAGGAAGGCGCCGGCCGTGGAGGTCGTGCTGCCGTGGTGTCCGAGCTTCAGGAGGGTCACGGGCCCCGCTTCGGGCCCGAAGCGCGCCTCGGCTTCGGCCGGCGCGTCGCCCGTGAAGAGGGCGCTGAAGCCCGCCCAGGCGACCCGGAGCACGACCGAATGGTCGTTCGGGTCGACGGCGCCCGCGCCTTCCGTCGCCCCGTCGCCCACCGGCCCCTCGCCCACGGGCCAGAGCACCGCGAGCTCCACGCCGTCGAGCTCGAGCGTGTCGCCCCTCTCGAGCACCCGCCAGGGAATCTCCGCCGCCCGCGCCGCGGCGAGCAACTCGCGGTACGGCTCCGAACCGAGCGGCAGCCCCGGATCGCCCACTGCCTCGACCTCGAGCGCCTCGATCACCTCGACCGCGCCGCCGATGTGGTCGAGGTGCGGGTGGGTGAGCACCATGAGGGCGACCCTTCGCACGCCGAGCCCCCGGAGCGTGCGCACGAGCCGATCTCCCGGGTCGGGGCCCGTGTCGACCAGCACCCACCGGCCCGCCGGCGTGCGCAGCGCCACCGCGTCACCCTGCCCCACGTCGAGCACGTGGACTTCGAGCGCGCCGTCGCGCCACACCCCGTCGGTGAGCGGGGCCAGCAGGAGCGCCGCGCCCGCCCCCGTGGCCGCGACGGCGCCCCGCACCCCGCGTCCGAGCCCGCGGGCGCGTGCGAGCGCCAGCGTCGCGACGCCCGCGCCGGCGAGCCCGGCGACCACCTGCGCCCGCGTCACGGGGAGCGCGGCGCCCGGAATGCCGGCGAGCCCCGCCACCAGGACCTCGGAGAACGCCAGGAAGCCGCCGGCCCCGAACGCCGCCACGTCGGCACCGGGCAACCCGGCGGCGTCCAGCAGGACCACGAGCAGGAGCCCCGGCAGCGCCGCCGACACCAGGGGGCCCACGAGAAGCGTCGAGACCACGCCGAGCAGCGGCACCGATTCGAAGTGCCACGCGACGAGCGGACGGGTGGCGAGCGTGGCCGCCCCCGATGCGGCCACCCCGTCG
>CBFGQV010000060.1:0-10981 GCA_965651045.1 uncultured bacterium | reverse complement strand
GTCGGCCCCTACGGATTCAGGATCCGCTCGATCTCGGTCCGAATGTCACGCAGGTGCACCCGGGTCATTTCGTCGGCGGCGTTGGCCTCGGCGCGCTGGGCCATGCGGTCGATCGTACGCAGCTCCTCGCGAAGCACCGCGCGCACGTCGTTGGCCCAGCGGGGCGGGCGCCGGAACTGCGCCGGCAGGTCGCCCTCGCGCTCGAGCTCGGTCTCGGTCGGGTTGAGCTCGCCGTTCACGGTCTCGAGGTAGGCGCGCTGCAGATTCCGTCGGTAGATGTCCAACCGCACACTCCCGGCGCCGAGCCCTCCCCAGACGCCTTCGCGGAGCTGGGCCATGAACTCCGTCAACCGGTACGGCTCGCCCCCGAGCGCTTCGTACTCGACCAGGGTGTTGAGCTTACGCGGGCTCAGCAGCGTGTTCAGAATGCCGGCCTGCGCGTTGCGAATGCGGTCGACCGCCCCCTCGGCCTCGATGCGCCAGAGAATCTCGTCGTCGAGGAACATCTCGGGCGGCTGGAAGGCGTTCCGTTGCAGGAAGGTCATGGCCTCGCGCTGACGCTCGCGTGACACGGGTTCGAAGCGTGGCCCCGTGCCGTAGCGTTCCTGCGTGATCGCGCCTCCGATGAGCGCGGCCACGTGCCGCATGTACCGGCCCCACTGGCCGACCGCCTGGCCGTAGAGCTCGCGCAGCAACGAGTAGTCCTCTCCGGGCCGTTCGGCGACCGGAATCAGCATGTCCATGACGCGCTCGAGGTTCCTGAGCGCGTAGGTCGTCGACTGTACGGCGTCGGCGTCCCCCACCGCCTCGGTGATGTTCTCGGGGTCGTTCGGCGCGTCGGGCGTCGAGAATCGGAACCACGGCACCGTGTCCTGTGCGCGCGCCCACCGGTCCAGCGTCGGCCGTTCCTCGTCGGGGGTCGAAGCGTCGAGGATCGGCCGGTAGCCCCAGCGCACCGCGAACCGGTCGTACGGGCCGATCTTCGGCAGCAGCAGATCCGGGGGAATCGAGTCTTCGGGCTGCGCCACGTAGTTGAAGCGCGAGTAGTCCATGAGCGTGGCCACGTGCCCGCCCATGCGCTCCAGGAACGACGCGCTGCGGATCGAGTCCGCAGGGTACATGGCGCTCGCCTTCATGTTGTGCGGAAAGCCGATCGAGTGGCCGATCTCGTGGGTGACCACGTACTCGACCAGGCGCCCCATGAGCGAGTCGGGAAGCGGCAGCCGCTGCGCGCGCTCGTCGAGCGGGCCGACCTGGATGAAGTACCAGTTCCGCTGCAGCTCCATGATGTTGTGGTACATGTTGACCTCACCCTTCAGGATCTGTCCTGAACGGGGATCCACGGTCTGACCGCCGGTCGCGTTGGCGACGGTCGACGGGCGCCAGTAGATGACCGAGTGGCGAGCGTCGAAGAGCGACCAGTCGGGATCGTCTTCGGGCGCGTACTCGCCACGGATCGCGTTCCGGAAGCCCGCCTCTTCGAACGCCTCGTTCCACTTGTCGACGCCCACCTTCACCCACGGCTTGAGCCAGTCGGGGGTCGCGGGATCGATCCAGTAGACGATCGGCTCGACCGGCTCGACCAGCTCACCGCGGCGGAAGGCCGCCGTGTCGCTGGGCTCGAGCTTGAAGCGGTGAATGAACCGTCGGAGCTCGGAGCGGTGCTCGGGCCGCGAGAAGTCGTAGTACTGGCTCGAAATGAAGCCCACCCGGTCGTCTTCGAGCCGGGGCATCATGACCTCGTCGGGCAGTTTCAGCATGCTCCAGTGCATGCGCACGGTCTGCGACGACGGCGGCTGGTTCGCGGGCGCACCCGGGGGGCGCGTGTTGCCGGTCTGGGTGGCCTCGACCTCGACGTTCCGCGGAAACGCCGCCACGTGCTCGAACCAGCTCCGGGCCTTCTGCGTACCCTGCATCGATCCGAAGTCCCGCACCTCGGTCAGGAAGAGGTCGGTCACGTCGATGACGGCCGCCGAGTCGGTCGGGTTGTACGCCTCGATCGCGTACCGCGCGATGACGGGCCCGTTGCGAAAGCCCTGCACCTGCCGCCAGATCGCGTCACTCGAGTCGGCCACCATCTGGTACGACTTCTCGCGCAGCACGACGTGGTCGCCCATGCGCTCCCACTGCACGATCAGTCGGGCGCCGCCCCCGAAGAACCCGCCGGGGTTCTGCATCGTCGACTCGACGGCCCGCGCGATGACGAGCATCTCCTTCTCGAGCTCGCTCCGAGGAATCTCGAAGTAGAGCTGGTCGCCGATGCGGTGGGTGCGGAAGAGTCCCTCGCGGGTCTCGGCCTCGGAGGTAATGACCTCATCGTAGGGCTTCGGGCCGTTCTGGCCACCGGCCGGCCGGCGCGCAGCCGCCGGGCCGCCGCCCGAGGGCGCCGCGGCTGCGGGGCCCGAGGTCTCGGGGCCGGAGGAACGGAAAACCGAGCATCCCGGCTGTACGACGACAGCCAGCGCAACGGCGAGCCAGAGTCCGTGTCTGCTTCGCATGATGATCGCAGGGTCCGAGTGGTCCTCGACCGGCGCAGCGCGCGGCGGTCGGTCAGAGCACGGAAACCTTACGACCCGGAAGCGTTGAGGGGCAAGCCGCGCTCAAGGTGGGACGAGACGCCCGGCCCGTCCTATGCCTCGCCCCGCGCCCCCAGCACACCGCAGCCTTCGAGCACCCGGTCGGGCAACTCGAGGCGCGCCGTCACGTGGCTCCACGCGCCCGACATCGAATCGACGCACCCCGTGAGGTCGAGCACCAGCGTGAACGGCTCGCCCGCGTCGGTCGTGCCCGTGAGCCGCCAACCCTCGGGGGAGGGCTCGGGGCGAGCGGCCTCGAACGGGCGCTCGCCCTCGGGGGTCGCGAAGGTCGCGCCAGCCTCCGTGACCTCGAGACGCCAGAAGGGCTCGTTGCCCCGGGCCTCGGCGACCAGCGTCTGGTCGACCTCGCGGCACCCCCATCCTTCGAACGCCGCGCGCCGTACCTCGAGCGCGTCGAGCCGTCCGGCGAGCCCGGCACCCGGCCCCGACGCCGGGGGGGATCCCGGAGCCGCGAGGAGGTCGAGAAAGATCGACTCGACCGGCTCCATGCCGGGCGTGAGCACGGCGTGCAGTTCGAGGATCTCGGGCAACGCCGGCCCGTCGAGCCAGTACGGCTCGCCCCCGGCGCAGGGCACGAAGTCCCGCCGCTCCTGCCCGATCGCGACGAAGCCGGTGACGCGCTGAATGCCGGGCTCGAGTGCCCCTGCAGCCGCAGGGAACTCGGCCGCACCGGTGTCGGGCGCGTCCTCTGTCGGAGGCTCACCGCCGCCGCAACCCACAGCGGCGGCGCATACCGCCAGCGCCGCAAAGCGGCCCCGCCGCGACAGCCTTGCTCGCACAGTCAGAACAGCCCGACGGCCTGGCCGTCCTGGACGCCCATGCCGGCCGCCGCCGGCCGCGCCGCGAGCCCGGGCATCGTCATGATGTCGCCCGTCTTCGCGACCACGAACCCGGCGCCGGCCGAAGGCGTCAGCTCGCGCACGGTGATTCGGAACCCGCTCGGCCGACCCAGCTTGGTCGGGTCGTCCGAGAACGAGTACTGGGTCTTGGCGATGCAGACCGGCGCCGTGCCGAGCCCGGCCGCCTCGAACTTCGCGGCCTGCTTCTCGGCCGCCGGCAGCAGGTCCGCGCCGTCGGCGCCGTAGATCTCCCGCGCCACGGTGTCGATCTTCTCGGCGATCGAAAGGTCGTCGGCGTAGAGCGGCCGGTAGTCGGCCTCGCCCCCTTCGAGTACGTCCCAGACGGCATCGGCCAGATCGAGGCAGCCCTCTCCTCCGCCGCCCCACGGGTCCGACTCGACGGCCGTCGCGCCCATCGCGCGGCACCCGTCCAGCACGGCCGCGACCTCGGCGTCGCTGTCGGTCGCGAAGCGGTTGAGCGCCACCACGGGCGGAACGCCGAACTTCCGCACGTTTTCGATGTGCGCCTGGAGGTTCACGAACCCCCGCTTCACCGCGTCGACGTTCTCGGTTTTGAGATCGTTCTTCGAGACCCCACCGTTCATCTTGAGCGCGCGCACCGTGGCCACGATCACCGCGACCCCGGGGCGCAGCCCGCCGAAGCGGCACTTGATGTCGAAGAACTTCTCGGCGCCGAGGTCCGCCCCGAACCCGGCTTCCGTCACGACCACGTCGCCGAGCGCCAGGCCCGCGCGGGTCGCCGAGAGCGAGTTGCACCCGTGCGCGATGTTGGCGAAGGGACCGCCGTGCACGAACGCCGGAGTGCCGCCGAGCGTCTGCACGAGGTTCGGGTTCACGGCGTCTTTGAGCAGCATCGTCATCGCGCCCGTCGCCTCGAGCCCTTCGGCACGCACCGGCTCGCCCGACCGGTCGTAGCCCACGATGATGCGGTCGAGGCGCGCCTTGAGGTCGTCGAGGCCGTCGGCCAGGCAGAAGATCGCCATGATCTCCGATGCCGCGGTGATGACGAACCCGTCCTGCCGCGGCACACCACCCGTGCGGCCCCCGAGCCCGATCACGACCGACCGCAGCGCGCGGTCGTTCATGTCGACGGCGCGCGGCCACGTGATCTGGGTGGGATCCAGGTTCAGGCTGTTCGGCCGGTAGAGGTGATTGTCGAGCATGGCCGAAAGGAGCGCGTGGGCCGAGGTGATGGCGTGGAAATCCCCCGTGAAATGCAGGTTGATCTCTTCCATCGGCACGACCTGCGAATAGCCTCCGCCCGCAGCGCCGCCCTTGATGCCGAAGATCGGCCCGAGCGACGGCTCGCGCAGGCAGAGCACGGGATTCCGCTTGCGCAGGGTGAGCGCGTCGGCCAGCCCGACCGAGACCGTCGACTTGCCCTCGCCCGCGGCGGTCGGATTGATGCCGGTCACCAGGACCAGTCGGGCGTCGTCGCCGCTGCGGGACCGCACGACGTCGAGCGGCACCTTGGCCTTGTGATGGCCGTAGGGCATGATGTCGGCGGGCTGGAGGCCCACCTTCTCGGCGATCTCCTGAATCGGGCGAAGTTCCGCTGCCTGTGCGATTTCGATGTCGCTCTTCATGCCGTGCTCTTCTCCAGAAGTTCGAGTACGTGGTCGATGTCGCCTTCGGTGTGGTCGGCGTTGACCTGTGCGCGAATCTCTTCGTCGCCCCGGGGCACCACCGGGTAGGCGAGCCCGGTGACCAGGACGCCGTTCTCGAAGAGGTAGCGCACGAGGTCGCGCGTGCGCTGCGTGTCGCGGATCATGAGGGGAACCACGGGGTGCTCGCCAGGAATCGTCTCGATGCCGATGCGGCCGAGCCCCTCTTCGAACCGCCTCGTGAGCGCCCGGAGCCGATCCAGGAGCGCGACGCCCTCGGGCGAATCGACGATCTCGAGGCTGCGGAGCGCGGCGCGCGCCTCGCCGGGCGTGATCGGGTTCGAGTAGATGTACATCGGCGAGCTTTCGCGTAGGAAGCGCACCACCGAAGCGCTCGTCGCCACGTAGCCGCCGTTCACGCCGAACGCCTTGCCGAGCGTGCCCACCAGCACGTCGATGCCCTCGGCACCCGTGTACTCCTCGACACCCCGGCCCGTGCGTCCGAAGGCGCCGACGCCGTGCGAGTCGTCGACCACGAGCACGACGCCCTCGTCGTACTGTGCGTCGTACCGCCGACAGAGCGCGGCGATCTCGTCGAGGGGGGCGTGGTCTCCGCGCATCGAGAAGATGCCGTCGGTCACCACGAGCGCACGCTCGGCCTCGCCCGCGAAGCGGTCGAGCGCCTGCTCAAGCGCCTCGAGGTCGAGATGCGGGTAGACGACCTTGTCGAGGGGGCGTGCCAACCGCATGGCGTTGATGATGCAGTTGTGGTTCAACTCGTCGCTGATCAGCACCGTGCCCGGAGAGACGAGCGGCACGAGCGTGCTGACCACGGTCGCGTACGCCGACGAGAAGATCATCGCCGCCTCGCGCGCATGGAACGCCGCAAGCCGCTCCTCCAGTTCGGTGTGCGCGTCGTACGTACCGCTGATGAAGCGCACCGCGCCGGGGCCCGCCCCGTACCGGCGCGAGCCCTCCTCCTCGGCCGCGATCACGTCGTCACGGAGGCCGAGCCCCAGGTACGAGTTGGAGTTCATGCGCAGGAACTCCTTGTCGCCGTGGCCGGCGAGCCGGAACCGCGGGCCGCGGTCGCCCCGCGCCCGGATCACCTCGGTTACCACGGCTTCCGCGCCCTTGGCGGTTCCTGCTCGTTCGAGCCCCGCGACGTGTTCGTCGAGCGCGGCGTGCAGACGGTCCAGCGGCATCAGTCCTCCTGAGCGGTGAGCGAACCCGCGAGCTTGCGCCGCAGGTTCGTGAGCATGTCGGTGGTCATGCGTTCGACATCGTACTCGGGCCGCCACCCCCACTCGTCGCGGGCGGCGCTGTCGTCGAGCCGCTTCGGCCACGAGTCGGCGATCGCCTGGCGCACGGGGTCGACGTCGTACGAGATCTCGAAGCCCGGCACGTGGCGCCGGAGCGTCTCGGCGAGCGAATCGGGCGAGAGCTGCATGGCGGTGACGTTGAACGCGTTGCGGTGCTCGAGCCGCGCGGGATCGGCCTCCATGACCTCGATCGCCGCCCGCACCGCGTCGGGCATGTACATCATGTCGAGCTGCGAATCCCCCGAGAGGAAGCAGGTGTAGCGCCCCTCGAGCACGGCCTGGTAGTAGATGTCGACCGCCCAGTCCGTGGTGCCACCCCCCGGAGGCGCCCCGTGGCTGATGATGCCCGGGTAGCGCACGCCCCGGGCATCGACGCCATAGCGCAGGTGGTAGTAGTCGCAGAGCAGCTCGCCCGCGACCTTCGTGACGCCGTAGATCGTCGTGGGGCGCTGGATCGTGTCCTGGGGGGTCGGGTCGGGCGGCGTGCTCGGCCCGAACGCGGCGATCGAGCTCGGCACGAAGACCGCGCACTCCTGGTCACGCGCGACCTCGAGCACGGCCTGTAAACCACCCATGTTCACATGGTACGCCAGACGGGGGTCGCGCTCGCCCACCGCCGAGAGAATCGCCGCCAGGTGGTAGATCACATCGGCATTGAAGCGCACCGCGGCCGCGCCGACCGCGCGGGCATCGGTGGCGTCGAGCGTCTGGAAGGGGCCGGCCTCGGTAAGGTCGGCGCCGGGAGAGCGGATGTCGGTGGCGAGTACCGAGGCAGCACCGTACCGCTCCCGGAGGGCGGGCACGAGTTCCGATCCGATCTGGCCACCCGCTCCCGTCACCAGGATGCGCGTCAAAATCGAGAGTCTCCGGTCTTGTCGTGGTGTTCGGGCCTACGAAAGCGGCCTCGGCCCGAGGGGCCCGTGAGCCGCGGGCGGCCAATATAGGCCGCGGGCCGGCGAACGTCACGGTGAGCGGAGAAGACTCCGGCGCCGGAGCACGCGTCAGCGGTTACCCAGGAGCTCGACGACCTCGTCGGCCGCGAGGGCTCGGATCTCGACCGGCGCCGTGCCGGCCCCGATCACATCGAGCTCACGCGCCGCGGCCCAGGAGAGATCGATCACGCGCTCGCTGGTTCGGGCGAAGGGCCCGCGGTCGTTCACGCGGAGCACGATCCGGCGCCCGTTGTCGAGATTGGTGACCTCGACCCAGGTGTGCAGCGGCAGAGTCCGATGGGCCGCGCTCAGGCGGTGCATGTCGTAGGTCTCGCCGGTGGCGGTCGGACGGCCGTGGAAGGCCTGCCCGTACCAGGAGGCCATGCCCCGCTCGACGAATCCCTCGGCCGAATCCAGCACCCGGTAGGTGACGCCGAACACCTCGTAGGTGCGGCCCGCGTCGGAGCGCATGACCTCGGGCAGGTCGGCGGGCACCGCCCCGCCTTCGGGGACCGGCGTAGAGGGCGGGCCGTCCGTCCGGTAATCGGGCGCGCCGGAGGGGGCGGAGGGCGTCGAGGAGGCCGGAACCGGCCGCGGGCCCTCGCCCGGGTCACCGGCGGGGTACCCGACCAGGGTGCACGCCCCCAGGAAGGGGAGCGCGGCGAGCGTCGCCGCCTTCGACAGATGCGTTCGCCTCATACGACCAAGATGGGCAAACATACGTTTCGCCGCCAAGGGTTTCACGAGAACGGCCCGACCGGCATCGCACCGGTCGGGCCGTCACCCTTCTCGCTCAGCGAAGGACTGCCCTGGTCACATCGCCCCGTCCTGGGTGATGCTACGGGGGCGCTCCTTCTTCACGTAGGTGTCGAACCACTCGATCATCTCGGCCAGCGTGTGCATGACCGACTCGCGCGCCCGGTAGCCGTGCGATTCGTGCGGAAGCTGCACGTAGCGCACCGTGGCGCCGTGGCCCTTGAGCGCGTGGTAGAGCCGCTCGGACTGGATCGGGAAGGTGCCCGAGTTGTTGTCCGCCATGCCGTGGATCAGAAGGATCGGTTCGTCGATCTTCTCGGCGTGCATGAAGGGCGACATCTCGAAGTAGATCTCGGGCGCCTCCCAGAAGGTGCGCTGCTCGTTCTGGAACCCGAACGGCGTCAGCGTGCGGTTGTACGCGCCGCTCCGCGCGATGCCCGCCGCGAAGAGATCCGAGTGCGCCAGCAGGTTGGCGGTCATGAACGCGCCGTACGAGTGCCCGCCGACCCCGATCTGGTCCCGATCCGAGATCCCCATCTCCACGAGCTTGTCGACCGCCGCCTGGGCGCTCGCCACGAGCTGCTCGACGTAGGTGTCGTTCGCGGTGTCGCCTCCGACGATCGGCATCGTGGCCCCGTCGAAGACCGCGTACCCCTGCGTCAGGAAGAACATGTGCGAATACCCGCCGAGCCGCGTAAAGCGGTAGGGCGAGCCCGACACCTGGCCCGCCACGTCGGGGTTCGAGTACTCGCGCGGGTAGGCCCAGACCACCGCAGGCAGCTTCTGGCCCTCCTGGTAGTCGGCCGGCAGGTAGAGCGTCGCCGAGAGCTGCACGCCGTCGTCGCGCGTGTAGGTCACGAACTGCTTGGTGACGTTCGAGAGCTGGGGGTGGGGATCCGCGAAGTGGGTGAGCGCCCGGCGGTCGCCGCTCCGCGTGTCCACGACGTAGTAGTTCGGCGGATCGGAGGGCGTCTCGTACCGGGTGAGGAGCCGACGGCCCTCGCGGTCGAGCATCGAGACGATCGACTCGTAGGTGCCGACCTCGGCCCGCCACAGACGCTCGGTCTCGCCCGTCTCGACGTTCATGCGGTCGAGGAACGGCCGGTCACCGTCGTCCGACGCGCCCGAGCCCTCGAGGAAGATCCAGTCGCCGTTGCGCACGAGCAGGTAGTCGCCGGTCGCATCGGGCTCGCTCACGGGCGAGCCCGGATCGCCGTAGCGGTCCTCGGCGTTGCGCTCCCACACGAGTTCCGGCTGGTCGCTGCCGTCGAGCGCGAGCTTCCAGGTGCGGCGCGTGCGGGTCGGCCGGTCGTACTCGTTCACGAGCGCGAAGCCGTCCGCGTCGCGCGCCATGCCGGCGTAGCGGAACTCGGTCCGGACGATCTCCTCGCCCGGTCCGTGGAAGGGCGCCTCGACGCGCCGCACGACGTCGCGGTGCGTGGCCTCCGCCCGCGGGTCGCCGCCGTCCAGCGCCTCGACGTAGACCAGGGTGTGGCGTTCGCCGCTCATCCAGGACCAGCTGCGGGGCGCCGCCGTGACGCCGCCGATCGGAATGCGTTCGCCGAGCGGAATTTCGGCCACCTGGCGCACCAGCGCGCCCTGCCGGTCCCACACCTCGACCACGGTCGGGAAGTAGTAGTCGGGCACGAGGTAGCTGTAGGGGCGTTCGCGTCGCTCCGCCAGGAAGAAGTCGCCCGACGGCGATGGAGAGAGGCCGGCGTAGATGCCCGGACGTCCGAGCGGCGTCACGGCGCCCGAAGCCACCTCGACGAGCGCGGGCTGCGACGTCATGTAGTAGTCGTAGAGCGCCTCGTCGTGCGTGTCTTCGAGCAGGTCCTGGTAGGTGCGCACCGTCGCGACCTGGCCGAGGTTCTCCTGCATGATGGGGCCCGCGGGCACCTCGGGCTCGGCGGGCGGCGCGCCCCGCCCCGCCGGAATCGTGTGGCAGAGCAGGCGCTGCGAGTCGGGCATCCAGGTGCAGGTGCCGCCACGGGCGCCGTTCAGCATGACGCCGTCGACCCGGCTCGCGGTCGCGGCCTCGACGTCTCCGGTCCAGAGCTCGACGCCGTTCCGGGCGTCGCGCGTGGCATAGAACCGGCGACCGTCGGGCGACACGGACGGAGAGCCCCACCCCTCGTCGTGCGGAAGCTCGACCCTGCGCTCGGTGCCGTCTTCGACCCGCATGATCGAGAAGCCCGTGATCAGGCTGGGATTGAACGAGTCGTTGGTCGCCGGGTTGATGCGGCGGCCCCCGATGCGGAGCATGGGCTGCGCCATGTCGGCGATCGAGGGCATGTTCTTGCGGTGGGCCATGACCAGCCACTGGCGGTCCGGGCTCACCGACACGTAGGGCGCCTCGGGCGCGTCGAGAATCTCGACGACCTCGGGCGGGGGAAGGCGGTAACCGGTCTGGGCGACGAGCGGCGCCGAAGCGCCCAGACCGATCACCACCGCCAGCATCGACGCACGCAGTCTCATCGGGTCGTACCTCGGGTCAGGGTGATACCGTGCACCATCATGGTGACGACACCCCGCCCTCGGCCAGTGCTGGCGTCGCGCCCGCCGCCGCGCCCTGCGCCCGAACGCGACGCGGGGAGGTCGATCCTGCCGACCTCCCCGCGAAGGTTTGGAGTGGCCCGGTTCGGTTCACCTGGGACCCTCCCTTCACCAGGCTGGCGTCCCCGGGCACACTCCGGAGCCCCTGTCTCTGCTCGGGCGCGCTTCCGCGGAGTCCCGAGTCTCACGCTTCCGGGTGGGCTCCACCGCCCCTGGAAGCTGCATCATGATACCGGACCGGGGGGGTGTGGCGCTGTCGGGTAAGCTACCTGTGCGGCCGCACGGAAAGATGCTCGCGCGGTGTGGGGATTCCCCCCACGCGAAACGGCCCGGCGAGCCGCCATCGCGCTCGCC
>CBFGQV010000059.1:0-11008 GCA_965651045.1 uncultured bacterium | reverse complement strand
CTGTTCTTCGACGCCCCCCCCGAGAGCCCCACGGTCCGGGGATTCGCGGGCATTCTGCACCAGGGCCTCGACGGACTCGCGCCCGACGACGTGCTCGCGGTGCCCAGCGACTTCTACACCGAGATGCGCCTCGACGAGGTCGTCTCTCCGCTCCGTCTGCGTGGCATGGGCGCAATCCTCACGCATCTGAAACGCCAGGTCACCGAGCGGCTCGCCGCGGTCGAAACCGACCCCGCGTGAAGCGGGGCATCTGGAACGGGGAGCGAGACGGCGGTACCCTTCGGTACCGTCGACCCTCCTGAAACGTCCGAGACCGACCGGAGCGCCTCCGCCATGATGCTCTACTACGCCCATTCGGGCATTCGCTACCTCGTCCTGCTCGCGGGCTTCGCGACGGTGGCGTACGCGCTCTACGGCATGGTCGGGCGACGCCCCTACGACCAGACGATGCGCCGCCTCGGGGGTGCCTTCGCGGGCCTCCTGCACCTGCAGATCCTGCTCGGCGTGGGTCTGCTCTTCACGCGGCAGTTCTACCCCGCACTGGGGGGGCACATCATGCTCATGGTCTTCGCGGCGGTGGTCGCTCAGATCGTGCCGTCGGTCATGCGTCGGCGACCGATGGAGGAACGCACCTACGCCCCGCATCTGATCGGTGCGCTCGCCGCGCTCGCGATCATCGTCGCGGGCATTCTCGCGGTGCCGGGCGGACAGGTCTTCGGCTCGAGGGGCTGACCCGTGAGCGGGCAACGCCCGATCGACGTGCCGCTGGAACCCCGTCCCGACGCCAGCGACGCGCGCGGCCCCGCCGAGTTGGGCATCGTCATGGGCGGAGGCGGCGCCCGGGCCGCCTATCAGGTGGGCTTCCTGCGAAGCCTGGCGCGTCACTACCCCCAGCTGCGAATCCCCTATATCACGGGCGTCTCGGCGGGGGCGATCAACGCCGCCCACCTCGCCTCGCACCACGGCACCTTCCTGCAGGCGGTCGAAGAGCTGTCAGGGCTCTGGCGTGACCTGCGCGTGGAAGAGGTGTTCCGGGTCGACGCGAGTTCGCTCGGCCGCAACTTCGTGTCGTGGGCCTGGAAGCTCGCGACCGGTGGACTCGCGGGCGGCGGCCCCAACGTGCGCGGGCTCGTCGACACGTCGCCGCTTCGGCGCTTTCTCACCGAGGCGCTGCACGCAGTCGAAGGTGAACTCACCGGGGTCTCCTACAACCTCGATCGGGGGCGCCTCAAGGCGGTCGCGCTCAGCACCTCGTCGTACACGACGGGCCAGTCGGTCACCTGGGTGCAGGGCGACGACATCATCGAGTGGGAGCGGCCCCAGCGCCGCAGCCGGAACACGGTGCTCACCATCGAGCACGTCATGGCGTCTTCGGCCCTTCCCCTGTTCTTCCCCGCCGTCCGGCTCGGCGACGCGTGGTACGGCGACGGCGGCATCAGGCTCGCCGCGCCCCTCTCGCCCGCCCTGCATCTCGGCGCGCGGCGCGTGCTGGCGATCTCGACGCGCTACGACCGCAGCCAGTCCGAGGCCGAGCAACCGGCGGTGACGGGCTATCCGCCCCCGGCCCAGATCGTGGGCGTGCTCATGAACTCGATCTTTCTCGACCTGCTCGACCACGACGCCGCGCGGCTCGAGCGGCTCAACCGGCTGATCGAGAAGTTGCCCCCCGAAGACCGCCTCGGGCTCCGGCCGGTAAGGCTGATGGTGCTCCGGCCGTCGACCGACCTCGGGCGCCTCGCGAGCCGCTACGAGCCCCAGCTTCCGAAGGCCTTCCGGTTCCTGACCCGAGGCCTCGGCACGCGCGAGACGGAGAGCCCGGACTTCCTGAGCCTCGTGCTCTTCCAGCCGGACTACCTGAGCGCCCTGATGGAGATGGGCGAGCGCGACGCCGACGCCCAACGCGACGAAATCCGTGCGTTCCTCGAGGCCGAGGACGACGACGATGTCGCGAGCGCGGCGGCGAGCGCGGAGCTGTCGAGCAACGGCGGGGGGATTCGCGGGTAGATGCATCGAACAGCCCGCCTCTCGAGCGGGCCGCCAACCGGAGGAGTCCGATGTCGGAGCAGCACGAACGCCGTCTCGCCACCGAGGCCGAGTCGCGGGCGGTCGCGGAAGCAGCCCGTGAAGAGGAGTGGGAGAAGCGCTCCTTCTCGAAGAGGCTCTTCGACGGCCGACTGGCCCTCGACCTGGTGCACCCGTTTCCCGAGCCCGACGCCGACGAGCAGGCGCGCGCCGCACCCTTCCTCGAGCGGCTGACCGAGTTCGCCCGCGCCCACATCGACGGCGACCGGTTCGATCGCGAAGGGCACGTGCCCGACGAGGTCCTGCGTGGACTCGCCGATCTCGGCGCCTTCGGCATCAAGATTCCGCGCGAGTACGGCGGGCTCGGACTCTCGCAGACGACCTACAACCGAGCGCTCGAGATCGTCGCGTCACGGTGCGGCGCCACAGGCGCCTTCCTCTCGGCGCACCAGTCGATCGGCGTGCCCGGGCCGGTCATGATGTTCGGCACCGACGACCAGAAGCGACGATTTCTACCCCGGCTCGCCGCGGGCGCGCTCTCGGCGTTCGCGCTCACCGAGCCCGACGTCGGCTCGGACCCCGCGAACATGGAGACCAACGCCGAGCTCGCCGACGACGGCGAGCACTGGGTCCTCAACGGCGAGAAGCTCTGGTGTACGAACGGCCCCAGGGCCGAGCTGCTGATCGTGATGGCTCGCACGCCCGCCCGCGAGGGGGTGCGCGGCCGGCGGCCCATCACCGCCTTCATCGTGGAGGCCGACAGCCCGGGCATCGAGGTCGAGCACCACTGCAGCTTCATGGGCCTCAAGGCGTTGTCGAACGGCGTGCTGCGATTTCGCGGCGTGCGCGTGCCGAAGGAGAACCTGCTCTGGGGTGAAGGCCGGGGCCTCAAGTTGGCGCTCATCACCCTGAACGTCGGCCGGCTCTCGCTGCCGGCCTTCTGCAGCGCGGCCGGCAAGGGCGCGATCGAGATGAGCCGGGAGTGGGCCGCGACGCGCGTGCAGTGGGGCCAGGCGATCGGCAAGCACGACGCGATCGCCCAGAAGCTCGGCGCGATGGCCGCGGACACCTTCGCCATGGACGCCGTGGTGGCGCTCACCTCGGCCATGGCCGACGCGCACACCTTCGACATTCGTCTCGAGGCCGCGATCGCCAAGCTCTGGAACACCGAGAAGGCCTGGACGATTGCGAACGACGCGCTCCAGATACGCGGCGGCCGCGGCTACGAGACCCACGACTCGCTCCTGGGGCGCGGCGAGACGCCGTACCCCATCGAACGCATGGTCCGCGACCTGCGCATCAACCTCATCTTCGAGGGCTCGAGCGAGATCATGCGGCTGTTCATCGCGCGCGAGGCGGTCGACGACCACCTCAAGGTCGCGGGCGACATGATCGATCCGCGGGCGCCGTTGGCGCGTCGCGCGGGCGCCGCGCTGCGGGCGGGGCTGCACTACGCCTGGTGGCTGCCGACGCGCTTCCTGGGCTGGGGGTGGTGGCCCCGCCACGGCTCGTTCGGCGAACTCGCGACCCACCTGCGATTCGTCGACCGCACCGCGCGCCGCCTCAGCCGCTCCATCTTCTACGCGATGGTCCGCTTCGGCCCCGGGCTCGAAAAGCGCCAGGCCGTGCTCGGACGCATCGTCGACATCGGGAGCGAGCTCTTCGTCATGACGGCCGCGTGCACCCGCGCGCACGAGCTGGTGCGTCAGGACCCGTCGGATCGCTCGCCCGTCGAACTCGCCGACCTCTTCTGCCGGCACGCGCGACGCCGGGTGGCGGCCTCGTTCCGGGCGCTGTTCCGGAACGACGACGTGGCGACCTACCGCGCGGCCCGCGCGGCGATGGACGGTCGCTACGCGTGGCTCGAAGAGGGCGTCGTCGCCATGCGCGACCAGTACGGTGCCGCCGCGCCCCCCGACACCGACGGCGAGCCCGCTACAACCAGCCCTTCCGCCGGAAGAACGCAACCATCGCCAGCGCCATCGCGATCATGACGCCCCAGACGGCCGCGTAGGCCCACGGCACACCGAGTTCGGGCATGTGCTCGAAGTTCATGCCGTAGACACCCGCCACGAAGGTGAGCGGTATGAAGATCGTGGCCATGATGGTGAGCACCTTCATGACCTCGTTGGTGCGGTTGGACAGGTTCGACAGGTACAGGTCGAGTATGCCCGAGATCACGTCGCGAAGGCTCTCGACCGAGTCGATGATCTGGATCGCGTGGTCGTAGACGTCGCGAAGGAACACGCGGGTGGGCTGCTGTACGAGCGCCGAGTCGGTCCGGACCAGGCCGTTCACCATGTCGCGTAGAGGCCAGACGGCCCGGCGCATGACCACCATCTCGCGCTTGAGATGATGCAGCCGCTGCATGGTCGCGGGCGAGGGGTCTTCGAGCACTTCGAGCTCGAGCTCCTCGGTGGCGCTCCCGATCGCCTCGAGCACCTGGAAGTAGTGGTCGACGATGGCGTCGATCAGCGCGTAGGCGAGGTAGTCGGCACCGCGCGAGCGAATGCGTCCCTTCGCCTGGCGAAGCCGCTCTCGCACGGGCTCGAACTGGTCGCCGGCCCGCTCCTGGAAGGTGAACACCCAGCTCGGGCCGAGAATCAGCGAGACCTGCTCCTCTTCGATGTGCCGCCCCTCCGCGTTCCAGCTCAGCATGGGCAGCACGACGTAGACGAACGCGTCGTACTCCTCCGCCTTGGGCCGTTGCCCGACGCTCAACACGTCTTCGAGAACGAGCGGGTGAATGCCGAAGTGGTCACCGATGTGCTGCACGAGGTCCACGTCGTGCAGCCCGTCGACGTTCACCCAGCTCACGGTCGGCGAGTCGCGGAACGGCAGCACATCGGCGACGGCCACGTCCACGCGTTCGTTGATGCCCTGCTCGTCGTAGTCCAGGAAGGTGACGCGAACCTCCTCCACCTTCTTGACACCGGTATGCACGAGGGTACCGGGCGCCGACCCCGGCCGCTTGCTGTGGCGCCGCACGAAGCGGCCGAGCACGCGAAGGTGGTGGACCGAGTGGAGCACGGGATCGACGATGCGGTTCACGGGCGGCTTCCTCCTTCGACACTCGCCAGGGCGTCTTCGAACTGGCGACGGTACAGGCGTTGGTAGACGTGGCTGCGCTCGAGCAATTCGGCGTGCGTGCCCATGTCCTCGATCGCGCCGTCGTCGAGCACCACGATGCGATCGGCGCGGATCACGGTGCTCAGGCGATGGGCGATGACCAGCGTGGTCCGGCCCGCCATGAGGCGCTCCAGGGCGTCCTGAACGAGCCGCTCGCTCTCCGCATCGAGCGAGCTGGACGCCTCGTCCAGGATCAGAATGCGGGGCCGTTCGAGGATCACGCGCGCAATCGCGATCCGCTGGCGCTGGCCGGCGCTCAAGGTGATCCCCCGTTCGCCGACGTGCTCCTCGTAGCGTCGCGGCAGCCGCTCGACGAAGGCGTGCGCGTGCGCGGCCCGGGCAGCACGCTCGACCTCGTCCTGGCTGGCGTCCTGGCGACCGTAGCGAATGTTCTCGGCGATCGAGCCTTCGAAGAGCATGGGCTCCTGCGGCACGATGCCGATCGCCGATCGCAGCTCATGGAGGGAAGCCCGCCGGACGTCGACACCGTCGATCGTGACCCGGCCGCACACCGGGTCGTAGAACCGCGGCAGCAGCTGCGCCAGGGTGCTCTTGCCCGCACCCGACGATCCGACGAGCGCCACCGTCTCGCCCGCACCCACGGCGAGGTCGATGCCGTCGAGCACCCAGGGCTGGTCGTCGCCGTACCGGAACCGCACCTCCTCGTACCGGACGATCCCCTTGAGCGGGCGAGGCAACGGCTCAGGGTGCGCCGGATCGCGAATCTCGGGCTCGCCGTCCATGAGCTCGAAGATGCGGAGCGCGGCGCCGGACGCCTCCTGAATGTTGCCCCAGAAGCCCGCGAGCGAGGTGATCGCGCCGGCGATCGTCACGGCGTAGAGCAGGAAGGCCACGAGGGTGCCGGCCGTGAGGTCGCCCGCGAGCACGAGGCGCCCGCCCTCCCAGAGCACGACCACGATGGCCCCGAACGCCGTGAAGGTGATCGCCCCGGTCAGCCCCGCACGAGCCACGGCACGCCGCAGACCCTCACGTCGCGTGCGGTCGACGTCTTCGCCGAAGCGCCCGGCCTCGTACGACTCGCGAGCGAATCCCTGCACCGTCCGAATCTGCGTGAAGACCTGCTCCGCGCGCGCCACCGTCTCGGCCAGGGTGTCCTGAATGTCGGTTGAAATGCGGCGCACCCGGCGACCGAAGAACCAGCCGACCAGAATCGCGAACGGCACCGCGACGAGGGTGACGAGGGTGAGGCGGGGGTTCGTCGCCGTCACCAGCACGAGGGCGCCAGCGAGGAAGATCGCCTGGCGTACGACCTCGGGTACACCGAAGCGCAGCACCTGCTGCACCAACGACGCGTCGGACGCGATGCGCGAGGTGAGCTCGCCCACGCGCTGCGACGAAAAGAAGCCCGGCGATTGCCACACGAGCGCTTCGAAGAGATCCTTCCTGAGCCCCGCGGTCACGTGCTCCGAGACCGACGCGGTGAGATAGCTCTGACCGAAGTTGATCAGACCCTGGACCGCGAAGAGCGCGAGCAGTCCGATCGCGATGCGGTCGAGCAGCCCGCCGCTCTCGGCGTAGAAGGCCGCGTCGAGCAGTTCGCGCACGACCAGCGGAAAGGCCAGCCCGATCGCGCTGCTCAGGACGATGAGCACCGCGGCTCCGGCGAGGGTGCGGCGATGGGGGCGGAGCCTCGGCAGCAGACGCTTGAAGAAGTCCAGCCGGGGAACCCGGTCCGATCGGGATTCGGTCATCGACTCTCATGTGAAACGCGGGCGCGAGCGACGAGTAACATACCGCCCCCGCCCGACGGCGACCACGACGCAAGCCGATGCGACACCCACAACATTACCGCGCCTTCGCGATCACCGTAGCCTGGACGCTCGGGCTCCTCACCCTCGGCAGCGTCGTGCACGCCACCGAGTCGAGCCTCGCCTGCCCCGACTGGCCCACCTGCTTCGGCACGATGGTCCCGGAGATGTCCGGCGGCGTGTTCTGGGAGCACCTGCACCGGCTGGTCGCCGGGGGCCTGATGCTCTTCTTCGGGCTCGCCACCTGGTACGCCTGGAAGGAGACCCGCGACCGCCCCTGGATCTTTCGGGCGAGCCTGGCGGGCATGGCCCTGCTTGTGGTGCAGGCGGTGCTCGGGGGTCTCACGGTGATCCTGCTCCTGCCGACCGCGGTGTCGACCGCTCATCTGGTCATGGCCTTCGGCTTCCTCTCGCTCGCCGTGGTGCTGGCCACCGCGAGTTCGCCCCGCCGCCACCGCGTCGCGGCCGGAAACGCGCCCGCCGCGCCGACGTTGCGGAAGGGGGCCACTGCGGTGGCCGCGCTGGTCTTCATGCAGAGCCTCGTGGGCGGCATGGTCCGCCACGCCGATGCGGGCATGGCCTGCCCCGACATACCCACCTGCCTGGGTGAGTGGGTGCCGCCCCTCGGCAACGACCTCGTGGCGTTGCACTTCACACACCGCGCGCTCGCCGTCGCGGTGACGGTCGTGACGCTCTGGCTCGTGATCCGGCTCCTGCGCACGAAGAACGGAGGAACCGGCGCGCCCTACCGACGCGCCGCCGTGGCCGCACTCGCGCTCCTGCTCGTGCAGATGACGCTCGGCATCGTCTCGGTCACCTCGCTGCTCGCCGTGGTGCCGGTGTCGCTCCACACGCTCGGGGGCGCGTCGCTGCTCGCGCTGCTCGTGATGATGGCCACCTGGGGCTTCCTGGCCGACGGCGAGGCCCGCGCCTAGTGGACGCCCGCGCCCTCGGCGACGCCCTCGCGCCGGTCAACGCCACGCTCAACTTCACCGCGACGCTCTTTCTCCTCGCGGGCTTCATGTTCATCAAGCGACGCGAGATCGCCCGGCACCGGCGGGCGATGCTCGGCGCGGTCACCGCCTCGGGGCTCTTCCTCGTCTTCTACGTCACGAGGGTCACGCTCACCGGCACGCACACCTTCGCGGGCGAGGGCGCGGCGCGCGCGGTGTACCTGACGATCCTCTTCAGCCACATGGTCCTGGCGGTGGTGGTGCTGCCGCTCGTGCTGCGCTTGCTCTACCTCGCCCGCCACGAGCGCTTCGACGAGCATCGGCGGCTGGCGCGCTGGACCTTCCCGATCTGGCTCTACGTGTCGCTCACGGGCATCGCCGTCTACGTCATGCTCTACCACATGTACGGGTACCTGTGACCCCACCCGCCGCGGCCGCGAGCGGGGGCGCAGAACGCGGGAGCGGCCTCGGCTACCTCGAGGTGCTGGGCGCCGCGAGCCTCTGGGGGTCGTCGGGCATCTTCTCGGTCGCGCTCTTCCGGCGCGGCATGGACGCCCCCGACTTGGCGCTCCTGAGGCCCCTGGCGGGGCTCGCCTTTCTGCTCGTAGGCGCGTGGCTCTTTCGCCGGTCGGCGTTTCGCGTGCCGCGCCGCGGGCTGCTCTTCATGGCGGGCATCGGAGGCGCGGCCACGGCGGTGTTCCAGGTCGCCTACCAGATGTCGACGGAGGCCGTCGGCGTGCCCACGACGGTCGCGCTGCTCTACCTGGCACCCGCGATGGTCCTGGCGCTCTCGGGCCCGGTCCTCGGCGAGCGACCGACCCGTCGGCAGGCGGTGCTGGCGGCCGTGTCCGTCGCGGGGGTCTGGCTCACGGTCCTGGGGGGGCAGGACGCCTCGATCCGGCTCGGCGGGGCCGCGAGCGTGGTGTGGGGGCTCGTGGCCGGCGCCTCGTTCGCGGCCTACACCCTGCTCGGACGATACGCCTCACCGCGCTGGGGCAGCGTCGCGACCGTGCTCCACTCGACCTGGAGCGCGTGCGTGCTGCTCGCGCTGGCGGTGCCGTTGCTCTGGGGCGTTCCCTCGCTACCGGGCGAGGCGGGCTCCGCCGCGCTGCTCACCGCCTACGGCCTGCTCACCATCGCGGTTGCGGCCTTCCTCTTCTACGACGCGCTGGGGCGCGTTCCGGCAGGCCACGTATCGATTCTCGCCACGGCCGAACCCCTGGTGGCCGCGCTCCTGGCGACACTCCTGATCGGCCAGGGGCTGACCCCGGTCGGCTGGTTCGGCCTCGCGCTCGTCGTGCTCGGCGTGGCCGGCGCGTCGGTGCGCCGGTTCAGGCCGCCGGCAGGTCGAGCGTGACGTCGGCTCCGCCCTCGTCGCGGTTCTTCAGTTCGAGCTGCCCCCCGAAGCCCTCGATGATCTTCCGGGCGAAGGGGATTCCCAGTCCGAGCCCCGCGGGCTTGGTGGTGTAGAAGAGGTCACGCGCGCGGGCCAGGGACTCCTCGGTGAAGCCCGGGCCCCGGTCACGGATGCGGACCGTCGCCCGCCCGTCGTGCGCCTCGACCTGCACGTCGACTGTCTTCCAGTCGCTGAAGTGACCCGCGTTGTGCAGGAGCAGGTAGAGTGCGTCGAGGAAGGTGTCGCGGTGAATGTGGGCGCGGACGGGATTCGCCGGCGCCGCGAAGCGGACGGCGACCTCCCAGTCGGCGATGAAGTCGCGCACGACCTGCTGCACGAGCGGCACGAGGTCGTGCGTCTCGTCCGGCGTGATCGGCTCGCGCAGGTAGAACTCGAGGTCTCCAAGCCCCCGGAGCGCCCGATCCACCCCTTCGCGCAACAGCGGCGTGTCACCATCGCGCACCGCCCGCAGCGGGCCTTCCACCGATTCTTCGAGGAACGCCGCCACGCGCCCGAGCGCCTGCCTGAGCGCCGCTTCGCGCTCGACGTCGCGCGGCACCCACGCGCGCTCGACCGCTTCGCGTACCCGCTCGACGGCCGGCGGAGATCCCGGCGGCGGCAGGCGACCTTCGCCGAGCGCTGCAGTCAACCCGTCGAGCGGGCCCTCGTACGGGTCGGGCCGCTCCCGCCCCCGGCCGAGAATCCAGCCGACAAGGAGAGCCACCGCCACCGCACCGATCCACATCAATGGTTCCACGAGTACCGTCCAGAACGTTCGAGTCGGGTCGTTGTCATCTTGCCGGCCGACGTGTCGGCCGGCAACACGGCGTTCAGCCTTCGAGGTGGGCGCGCACCATCTCCGAGTGGCCGCGCGCCTTCACCTTGCGCCAGACCTTCTCGATGCGCCCGTCGGCGTCGATGACGAAGGTACTGCGCTCGATGCCCATGTAGGTGCGACCGTACATCGACTTCTGCTTCCAGACCCCGTAGGCCTCGGCCACGGCATGGTCCTCATCGGCGAGCAGTGGAAAGTTCAGCTCGTACTTGTCGCGGAACCGTGCGTGTGACGACACCGGGTCGGGACTCACGCCGAGCACCACCGCGTCGAGCGCGTCGAACCGGGCCCGATCGTCTCTCAGTTCGCACGCCTGCGCGGTACACCCGGAGGTGTCGTCCTTCGGGTAGAAGTAGAGCACCACACGGCGGCCCCGGAAATCCGAGAGCCGAACCTCCGATCCGTCGTCGGCGGGAAGGGTGAAGTCGGGGGCGGGGGCACCTTCTTCGATCATCGAATCGCTCACGGGTCGGGTTTCATCCGGTTTCGAGTTCTGGGCTCATGAGCAGGTCACCGACCTGCTCGCGTTCCTTCACGCGGGCATCGGCCGTGACGGTCCAGCGGCACACCGCGTCGCCCCGGCTCTGGCACTGGCTGTGGACCACACGCTGGCCGCCGTCGACCGAGCGGAGGAGGATCGACTGGGCGAGACCGGTCAGGAAGTGGCAGGCGTCGCCACCGGGATCGGCGGTGATGAAGACGAGCCCACGCCCCTCGAGGGCGAAGGGCCCTGGCACGAATCCACCGACGCGTCGACCGAAGAGCGACCGCAGTCTCCGACGCACCCTTCGGCGCGCCAGCGCGAACGCCACCCCTCGGGGCAGCGCCCGTCCCACGATCCCGGGCCCCGAACGGCCCGGGTCGACCCCCGCGAGCCGCCCACCCGCCACACGGAAGACGTCTT
>CBFGQV010000058.1:0-11100 GCA_965651045.1 uncultured bacterium | reverse complement strand
CTCGGGACTGGCAACTCGCGCGCGGTTCCAGTACTGGAGTCGGTCCCGAGCGACCGATTCGACCTTGCCCGCGACCTCGTCGATTACCTCAGCGACGTGGGTCTGTGCGCCGTCAGCACCTGGGAATGCGTGCCGCCGACCGTCTCGGTGTCGGCACGCCTTGCTGGCACCGATCCGTCGTCCAGTCGAGGTGTCTGGGGCTTGCCGTGGCCCGGACCGAGGGCGTGCGCATCGTCCGTCGACCCGAGCAGTTCACCGACCGCGCGAATCCCCTCCTGATTGCGGTGGTAGGGGGTCGCGAGCACCCGGTGGTGCGTGCGGTAGAGCAGCACGGGCCCGAGGTCGGTGTAGGCCGCGACGGTGTGCGGCCGCTCGGCATAGGGGGATTCCCGGGTCAGGTAGGCGGCCACCGCCTCGGGCGCGCAGGGCATGAGCCCGCCGGGCTCCACGGGGGCGGGTGCCGTGGCGACCAACGCCGCGCCGATCAGCAGCGGCCCGGTGAGCAGCGCCGCGGACGCCCCCGCTCGCGCCATCGACGCGCGGAGCGGCAACTCGCCCTCCAGCCAGCGCGCGCGTACCCCGAGCACGAGTCCGGCGAGCGCGACCGGAGCGAGCACCTGCGCGTACACGATCCAGCGGGCCTGGAACACCCCGAGCCCGACCGCCACCGCCATGCCGAGCGCGAGCAGGAGACGGCTCGCGAGCGGCGCATCGCCGTCGGCGGCCCCGCGCCGGCCGCGTGCCAGCCATACGAGCCCCAGGAGCGCAGGACCCGCGTGCACCAGGAAGAGCCCGACGCCGACCCGGTCGTCGGGCATGAGGTGGGGCAGGAGTTCGGTGACCCGACCGAGCCACTGACGCGTCGTCGGGTCGGTCACCTCGACCATCGGCCCGCCGAAGAACGGCGGGAAGGCGAGCGCCATCGCGCCCAGCGCGCCCGCGCCGAGCGCCGCGGCAGCCCCGAACCGGCGGCGTACACTCCCCAGCGCCGTCCGCCCATCGGCCCACGTCAGGCCGACCCAGACCAGCCAGGCGAGCACGCCGACCAGGACGTGGACCACCGAGAGCCGGTCGTACTGGACCTCGAGCAGCCCCGGGCCCCGCTCGGCGAGCACCGCCAGCGCCGTCGCCGATGCGAGAACGCCCGTCCAGCGCCGCTGCCACAGCGCGAGAGCGCCCCCGCGCGCGATCCACGAGAGCATGCCCGCGCCGAGCAGGAAGCCGAGCGGCAGCAGGAACTCCGGGCTGACCCAGAGCCCGAGCGCGCTCGTGACCCCCAGGCCCACCGCCCACCGGCGCCGGTCGGGGTCGGCGAACCCCCGGAACGCGAATCCCACGGACCACGCGAAGCAGAGAATGATCAGCGCGTGATGATCGGCCCGTCCCGGCAGGGCGTACCCCATGATCGCCGGCTGGGCGAGAAGGGCGAGCAGCACGAACCCCCGGCCCCGCCGCCCGACCACGGGTTCGGCGGCCCAGACCGTCGCGACGAAGATCGCCACGAGGAGCGCGGTGCTCATCCAGACGCCGCTCAGATGCAGCGCACTCTCGAAGCCGGCCAGCGGGGTCAGCAGCCAGGCGCCCGCCAGGATCAGCACGTCGAGCGGCCGGCTCCAGTGGTGGATCTCGCCGAAGGGCCAGTTGCTGCGCGGCACCGATGCGTCGAACCAGCCGTGGCCTTCGGCGAGCAGCCGGACGCGCACGAGTCGCATGTACCCGTCCGGATCGACGAGCGCGCCGACCGAAAACAGGTCGGGGGTGAAGCGCCACGCGAGGAGCGCCGAGATTCCGACGACGACCAGCGCGAACGGTAGAGCCGGGTGCACCCCGCCCGCGCGTGGGTTCACGAAGGATCCGCGAGAATGCGCGGCGCCCTCCTCGGCGCGAGGCGGACCGGCAGGCGGCGAAGGTGCGCCTCGAGCAGACCCCGCGGGGTCAGCTCCTCGTCGATGATGCGCGCCAGCGACTCTTCCTGGCGCCAGAGGAACTCGACCGCGCGAACTTCGAGGTCGAGCAGACGAGACTCGGCCGATTCGCCGAGGGCGATCTCGAGCGCGACCCCCCCGGTCGCGCCCAGCCGCCAGAGGCTCTGGCGTCGCTCGCCGAGCTTGAGCGCGAACTCGCCCGGCGAGCCCGCGGCTTCGATCACCTGCGCGGCGTCGCGAATGACGCCCTCGGGCGCGCCCGAAATGTTCTGGTACGCGAGGCAGCGGCGGAGCACGTTCTCGGCCTGCGGACCCTCGATACGATAGATGTTCTCGGGGGTCCAGGGATCGCAGCGCGGGCACGGCACCCCCACCGACATGGCGCCGTCGCCGTCCGGAATCGGGTACACCCACCACGAGAGGTCGTAGCGCAGCGCGCGCAGGGTCGAATGGCAGAAGGGGCAGTCCAGGCGCCCGTGCCAGGCCGCCCATCCGAAGCGGCGCCAGCGCAGAATGTCCTTGACCGGCGAGTCGTTCCAGTCGATCGGAACGTCGGGATCACCGAACCCCATCACCTCGCCGACGAAGGCCATGGCGCCGAAGGTGTAGGCGGTGAGTCGCGAAGTGGTACTGTCGAACGACGCCTTCCGGCGGCGGAGCTCGCGTCCGTACCGCCACCACGCCTGCTCGACGAGCGACGCGTCGCCCACCCGGATCAGCAACACCTGCCGGACGTCGAGAAGTGCCACGTGCGCGGTGTTCGCGACGGGGCGACCTCGATCGTGCGCCGCCCGCTCGAGCTCGTAGAGCGCCTGCTCGCGGTCCTCGATGGGCGCCAGGGTCCAGCGGAAGCAGTGCCCGCAGACCGTCCAGAGACGGCCGCGGACCGGGTCGTAGGCGATGCGACGGCCGAGCGGCACGTGCTGGAAGACACCGTTCTCGGGGAACGGCCTGTGGCAGAACAGGCAGCGTCGCATCATGGCATCACCCTCCGGTCTCCCCCTCGTCGTCACCCCGGGGCCGTACGCGCCGGCGCCCTCAGACCGCGCCCGGGTCGCGCGCCGTGCACGCGACCTCGACCCGGGCGCCCAGCGGGAGCCCGGCGACCGCGACGGTCGTCCTGGCCGGCGCCGGGTCCCCGACCCACGCGCCGTACACCTCGTTCATCGCGCCGTAATCGGCGATGTCGGCCAGGTATACGTTGCACTGAAGCAGGTCTTCCACGCCAGCCCCGGCGACCTCGAGCAGGTCCGACACGTTCTGGAGCGCCTGCCGCGTCTCGGCCTGGACGCCCCCCTCGACGAGCCCCGCGCCGGGCACCGTGCCGATCGCCCCGGAGAGGTAGATCACGCCCCCGGAGCGTACGGCAGGCGAGTAGACCGGCACGACCGCCATGCCCTCGGGGCGGATTGCCTCGATGCCGGCCGGACCCTGGCCGGGCATCGCGGCGGCGGCACCCTCACCCGCCCCGTCGGGCCGCTGCTGTTGCTGGTTGAACTGCCACACGCCGACGCCGAAGGCGACCAGGGCCAGCAGCCCGATCAGCGGCTTCACCGCGCTCCCTCACGCCGATATCGGATCTCGCCCCCGAGAATCGTCATGTCGACGTCGAGCGAGGGAATCTCCGCCTCGGGCACCGTGAGCAGGTCGCCCGAGAGCACCACGATGTCGGCGAGTTTGCCGGGTTCGAGCGAGCCCAGGAGGTCCTCCTGGAACGCCGCGTACGCGTTGTTGATCGTGTAGGTGCGGAGCGCCTCCATGCGGGTCAGCGCCTGCCCCGGGTAGAACGGCTCGCCCGTCGAGGTCATGCGCGTGACCGTCGAGTAGTAGGACGCGAGAGGGTCGATGTCCTCGACCGGCACGTCGGTGCCGTTGGTGACCATCGCGCCGCTGTCCCAGAGCGTACGCCACATGTAGGCGCCGGTGCGCGAGCGCTCCTCGCCGAGCTTGGCCTCGACCCAGGGGCCGTCGGAGGTCGCGTGCACGCCCTGCATCGACGCGATCACACCCATGTCGGCGAAGCGCGGAATGTCGTCCGGGTGCAGGTGCTGCGCGTGTTCGACGCGCCAGCGCAGCGTGTCGCCCTCCGCGCCCGCGTCGTTCCAGGCGCGCTGGTAGAGGTCCAGCACCTCGCGGTTTCCGCGATCGCCGATCGCGTGCACGTTGAGCTGGAAGCCGTGCTCGAGCGCGATGCGGGCGGTCTCTTCGACGTCTTCCACCGGCGAGGTCTCGAGGCCGGCGCTCGAAGGCAGGTCGGCGTAGGGCTCGAGCAGCCAGGCCCCGTGCGAGCCCAGCGCGCCGTCGATCGACCGCTTGAGCGCGCGCACCGTGAGCATGTCGTTCGCGTAGCCGTCCAGGCGCACGTCGCCGAGCCGCTCGCGCAGCTGGTCGTTCGACGCGCGGATCATGACGTAGAGCCGCACCGGCAGCGCCCCCTCGTCGGCGAGGCGCCGATAGCCGTCGACGGTGCCGAAGCCGGTGCCCGCGTCGTGGAACGAGGTCACGCCCTTCGACAGCGCCTCCTGCCCGGCGAGCTCGACCTGGCGCCGGAACCGCTCCTCGGCGTCTCCGTCGTCGGCGCCGCCCATCGCGCGCGATACGAGCCCCGAGGCGGTCTCGCGCATGAGACCCGTCGCGCGCCCGTCGGGCCCGCGCACGATCGTGCCCCCGGCGGGATCGGGGGTAGACGCGTCGATGCCGGCCAGCTCCAGCGCGCGCCCGTTGACGAACGAGGCGTGGCCGCTGGCGTGCGTCAGGTAGACCGGGTTGTCCGGTGAGACCGCCGAAAGCGCGTCGTGATAGGGCACCCCGTCGACCGCCGGCTGCGGCGTCGACGTCCACTTCTCCTGGTGCCACCCGCGCCCGCGAATCCACTCGCCCGGCTCGGCTTCGGCCACGGCGTCGGCGACGATCTGCACGATGTCTTCGAACGACTCGGCGACGGTCAGGTCGAGAATCATTCGGGCGTCGCCGAGCCCCGTGAAGTGCCCGTGGCCCTCGATGAAGCCGGGCATCGCCATGCGGCCGGCGAGGTCCACGACCTCGGTCGCGTCACCCACGTACGCCTCGATCTCGTCGCTCGACCCGACGGCCACGATTCGGCCGTCTCGCACGGCCACCGCTTCGGCTTCGGGGCGCGCGTCGTCGACGGTGACGACCTTGCCGTTGGTGAGCACCAGGTCGGCGGGCTCCTGGTCGGTGCCCGCGGCACAAGCGGCGGCGAGGAAGACAATGGGTGCGGCGAGTAGCGCGAAACGGGGCCTGCACATCACGGACGCTGCCTCCTGACGGGTGGAACGGGACCGGGTCACGGAGAATGCACCGCGGGGCCCGCCGACGCCAGAAGCGACGCGCCCGCGGCCCGACCCGCGCTCCGCCCGGTGACCCACGCCCAGAGAAAGTTGTGCCCGCCGATCGGTCCGAAGGCGTCGAGAATCTCGCCGCACAGGTGGAGGCCGGGCGTGACCCTGCTCTCGAGCGTCTTCGGGTCCACCTGGTCGAGCGCCACCCCACCCCCGGTCACTTCGGCCTTCTTGTACCCCTCGTCTCCGGTCCAGGGCAGCGGGAACGCGGCGAGCGCCTCGACCAGCGCACGTCGTTCCTCTCGCCGTAGCTGCGCGAGCGAGCGATCCGGTGCGACCCCAGCATCGACCGCCAGCCGCTCGGCGAGGCGCTGCGGCAGGTGCTTCGCCAGCAGCCCGCCCACCGTTCCCGTGCCGTGCTCGACCAGCCGGCGATCCCAGCGCTCGGCGCCCTCGCGCGTCCACCGCACGGTCAGTGCCTGCCGCGCGCCGCCCGCCATGCGCGAGCGCACCGCCAGGTGCGACGCGTCGAGCACCGCCGGCCCGCTGTAACCCCGGTGCGTGAAGAGGAATCCTCCTTCGGTTTCGAAGCGCGGCCGGGCGCCCGGGGCGTCGATGCCGACTTCGAGCGACACGCCGGCGAGGTCCGCGTGCACGGGGGGATCCGCGGTCAGCGGCGTCAGCGCCGGGTAGGTCGCGTGCACGCGGTGGCCGAGTCGGCGCACGACCGCGAGACCCCACCCATCGGATCCGGTGGCCGGTACGGACAGCCCACCCGTGGCAAGGACCACCCGGCCGGCAGCGAGTGTCTCGGTGCCGGCAAGTTCCAGCCGCCAGGGCCCGCGGGGGTCGGCCGCTGGATGGAGTGCGGTGACCCGGGCCCCGAACCGGACCTCGGCGCCCGCCTCGCGAGCCGCGGCCACCAGCGCGTCGCGTACGTCGCGGGCCCGATTCGAGACCGGAAAGAGCTTGCCCGTGTCGGGCTCGAGCTTGAGCGGAATCCCCAGGACGTCTTCGAAGTGGGAGCGCTGCTCTTCGAGCGGCCACGCGCGAAGCAGCCGGCGTAGGAGGTTCGGCGAGGACTCGGTGACGTAGCGTTCGGGCTGGAACCTCCCCGGAAGCACGTTGCAGCGCCCCCCGCCGCTGATCAGGATCTTGCGCCCGCCGTCGGGCGTGGTCTCGAGCAGCACGACCGGCGCACCCTCGAGCGCCGCGAAGCGGGCAGCCATCAGCCCCGCCGCGCCGGCGCCGACGACCACGACGGGCGCGCGGGCCGCCACCGCTCCGGCTACCTGAGCTTCCAGGCGAAGAATCCCAGCACCCCACCCACGACGAGGCCCAGCCAGCTCGCGGTCGCGAAGCCGACGAGCGCGCCGAGCGCGGTGAGCGCCCACCACGGCAGGTAGATGCGCCGGGGGCGCCCGCGAGTGGACGGCGGGCGGCGCGGCCGGCGAGTGTCGGACTCGGGGCGGGCCTCGCCCGCGGGCTCTGGGCGGATCTCGTCGGTCATCGTCTCTGAAGCGTGTCGGGAGGAGCCGTGTCGGGGGGAGCGGTGTCGGGGGGCGCGGTGTCGGGGGGAGCGGTGTCGGGGGGCCCGGGTTCGGGGGGCACGGTCTCGGGGGGCGCGGGATCGGGCGGGACGGTGTCGGCGGCTGCGGTGTCGGGGCGGAGCGGGTCCGGCGGAACGATCTCCGGCGGCGCCTCCGGAATGCGCGCCGCCCCTCCGCCGTCCATGTAACGCAGAATGAGATCGCGCCGCCAGGCCATTCGACCCGGGCTCTGCTCCGGGTTCGACGTGAGCGGGTGGGGCAGCGTGGCCGCGAGGGTGGCGGCCTGGTAGCGGCTCAGGTTCGACGCAGCCGTACCGAAGTAGTGACGGGCCGCGGCCTCGACCCCGAAGATGCCGGGGCCGAGTTCGGCGGTGTTCAGGTAGAGCTCCAGAATGCGATCTTTGTCGAGCAGCCACTCGAGGCGCTGCGCCACGAACAGTTCCGCGGCCTTCCGCGCCAGGCTACGTTCCGGCGTGAAATAGAGATTCTTGGCCAACTGCTGGGTGATGGTGCTGCGACCGCGGAGTTCAGCCCGGTGCGTCACGGCGTGCCGGACGGCGCCCGCGACCGCCTTCAGGTCGGCCGGATCGAAGGGGCTGAAGTCGTCGTCGCCCTGGTAGTCGAGTTCTTCGGCGAGCGCCTGCCAATCGATGCCCCGATGCTCGCGGAACCGCCCGTCCTCGGCGGTGATCACGGCCTGGGCCACGGCGGGCGACATGCGCGCGAGCGGGACCCACTCGCGGCGCAGTTCGAGGGGCTCGCCGGCTGCGTCGGCGGCCCGCAGGCGCTCGCGCATGAGCGGTGTCGTGCCGGGGTCCCGCCAGCGGAGTGTCACGGGCCAGGGCAGGAAGAGCCATACCAGGCCGGCCACGAGCGCAGCCAGCGCCGCGAGCCTGGGTACCACCACGAACAGAAAACGTCCAATGCGTCTCATGCGCAGCAATCTACAAGGGAAGCGCGCGCCGTGACGGCCGCCATGCTTCTGACCAACCTCGGCCTCTTGTTCGGCGGCCTCGTGCTGCTCACGCTCGGGGCCGATGGGCTCGTGCGCGGCGCGGGCACGCTGGCCCGGCGCGCGGGCGTTTCGGCGTTGCTCGTGGGGCTCACCGTCGTAGCATTCGGTACCTCGGCGCCCGAGGTCGCGGTCAGCGTGGGGGCGTCGCTCGGCGGGCGCGGCGACGTCGCTTTGGGCAACGTCGTCGGCAGCAACATCTTCAACGTGCTGTTCATTCTGGGGCTTTCCGCGCTGGTGACCCCGCTGGTGGTGCGGCGTCAGCTCGTGCGCCTGGACGTTCCGGTCATGGTCGTGGTCTCGGCTCTGCCCCTCGTCCTGGCCCTGGATGGGCGCCTTGGACGGCTCGAAGGCGCCCTGCTGCTCTTCCTGCTCGTCGCCTACCTGGCCAACGTCGGACGCCTCGCCGCGCGCGGGCGAGCGTCGAGCGCGCTGGTCGAGAACACGAGCGAAGACGCCGTCGCACTGCCCTCGTACGGCTGGCCGATCGACGTTCTGCTCGCGGTCGGCGGGCTGATCTTCCTCGTGGTGGGCGCCCAGGCTCTGGTCGGCGGCGCCACCGAGCTGGCGCGCGCGGCAGGGGTGAGCGAGCTCGTCATCGGGCTCACGCTTGTGGCGGCCGGCACCTCGTTGCCCGAGGTCGCCACCTCGGTGGTGGCCAGCGTGAGGGGGCAACGCGACCTTGCCGTCGGCAACGTCGTCGGCAGCAACATCTTCAACGTACTCGCGGTGCTCGGCGCCGCGGCCGTGGTCGCGCCCGACGGACTGCCGGTCGCCGCGGGGGTGCGCACGTTCGATTTTCCCGTGATGCTCGCGGTCGCGCTCGTCTGCCTGCCGGTGTTCGTGACGGGGGCCCGCATCTCACGTCTCGAGGGTGGCGTGCTTCTCTTCTATTACGCGCTCTACCTCGTCTACCTGGGCCTTCACATCTCCGACCACGACTACCAGGAAGAGTTCGGCATCGCTGTGCTGGGGGCGGTCCTGCCCCTGACCATCGCCCTGGCGGGCGCGCTCTGGCTTCAGGCCCAGCAGTCGGGGGGCGAGGACTCGACCTGAGTGGTGTCTCGCGCCCGTTGCCCCTATTCTGGTGGGTCGCGCGAACCCGAAGACACCCCGCCATGAATCGAATTCTCGACCGCACGGTCCTGATCACCGGCGCCACCTCAGGCATCGGGGCGGCCTGCGCGCGCGCCTTCGCGGCCCAGGGCGCCCGTCTGATTCTCGTCGGGCGACGCGAGGAGCGCCTGCAGGCCTTCCGGCAGGCGCTCGTCGACGAGCATGGGAAGCCGGTCTACACGCACGCCCTCGACGTGCGCGACCGCGCCGCGGTGGAGGTGCTCCGTGACACGCTCTCCGACGCCGACCGCATGCCCGAGGTCCTGGTCAACAACGCCGGCAAGGCCCTCGGGCTCGATCCGCTGCACGCGGGCGACCCGGACGACTGGGACGAGATGATCGACACCAATCTCAAGGGCCTGCTCTACGTGAGCCGGGCCTTCATGCCAGAGATGGTCCGCCGCAACCGGGGGCACGTGATCAACATCGGCAGCACGGCGGGGCGTTGGTCGTACCCCGGCGGCAACGTCTACGCGGCCACAAAGTTCGGCGTCCGGGCGCTGTCGGAAGGCATGAACATGGACCTCGTCGGCACCCGCGTGCGCGTGTCGAGCGTCGATCCGGGTCTCGTCGAGACGGAGTTCAGCAAGGTCCGCTTCCACGGCGACGACGCGAGGGCCGCGAAGGTCTACGAAGGCTACACGCCGCTCACGCCCGACGACGTCGCCGACGCGGTCGTATACGTGGCGAACGCGCCCGAGCACGTCGACATCTTCAACCTCGTGATCATGCCGACGGACCAGCGCCACTCCATGGTGGTGCACCGGGAGGAGCGCGGCCCGTAGCCCCCGAGGCTACCCCGCCCAACGCCGTGAGCCCGGACCGCTCCTCACCTCGCCTGATCGTCTTCGCGCTCTGGCTCCTGGTCTTCTCCTCGGCCAGCCAGATCATGATCATATCGCCGATCCTGCCGCAGATCGGCCGCGAGCTCGACATCGCCGATTCGGTGCTCGGCACGCTCGTGTCGGCCTACGCGCTCATGGTCGGGGTCTTCGCGATCATCTCGGGTCCCATCTCCGACAAGATCGGGCGTCGTCGCATTCTGCTGCTCGGCTCCGGCATCATGACGATCGCGCTCATGCTGCACGCGTTCGTCGCAGGCTACGTGTCCTTCCTCGCCGTGCGCGTACTCGCCGGCGTCGCGGGGGGCGTGCTGAGCGGCGCGGCGGTCTCCTACGTGGGCGACTACTTTCCGTACAACCGGCGGGGGTGGGCCACCGGTTGGATCATGAGCGGCGCGGCATTCGGGCAGATCATCGGAATTCCGCTGGGCATCGTCATCGCGGGGCGGTTCGGGTTCAAGGCGCCCTTCTATCTCTTCGCCTTCACGATGGCGCTCACCTTCCTGCTCGTGATGGCGCGTGTGCCGCAGCCGAACGTGCGCCGCACCGAAGGACGCCTCACAGCATCGGGCGCGCTCCGGGACTACCTGGCGATGCTCCGCCGGCCCGAAGTCGCCTGGGCGTCGTTCGCTTTCTTCCTGATGTTCCTGGGCGTCTCGCTCTACGTCGTCTACCTGCCGACCTGGCTGGAGCGGGACCTCGGCGCGACACCCGGCGCGATCGCCACGCTCTTCCTGGTCGGGGGCATCGCGAACGTCCTGACCGGACCGCAGGCGGGCAAGCTCTCCGACCGTATCGGGCGCAAGGGCATCATCCTGCTCGCCTGCGCCGGCCTCTCGGTCGTCATGCTGCTGACGACGGTCCTCGTGACCGAATTCTGGGTGGCGTACCCGGTCTTCTTCGCCACCATGGTGCTGGTCGCGATGCGCATCAGCCCGTTCTCGGCGTTGTTGACGGCCTTGGTCGACGACCACCGCCGGGGCTCGCTCATGAGCCTCACGGTCGCCCTCGGCCAGGTCGGCTTCGCCGTCGGCGGTGCGCTGGCCGGGCCTCTCTTCGCGGGCGCCGGCTACTGGACGAACACCGTACTCGGCGCGGCGTCGGTGCTCGGCATGGGCCTGATCGTCTGGTTCCTGCTTCCCGAGCCGGCCCACGATGCGGCGACCGGTCGCGTGCTGGGCGAGACCGGCTCGACAGCCCCCGAGGCCACGGGGCTCACCCCGTCGGCCCCGCACGAAGCGACCGGGCCCTGAGCGGCCCCCCACGCACGGCACGCGATGGCTGCACACCCGTTCGAAATCCTGCTCGTCGAGGACTCTCCCGACGAGGCCTACCTGGCGAAGGCGCTCATCG